>JAEWKL010000105.1 GCA_023386115.1 Pseudomonadota bacterium | reverse complement strand
GCCATATCGACGTTTTCGCCGCTGCCAAGGAGCGGACGTGTCCCGGCTCGTGCACTTGGCCCGGCTCGTGCACGTGTCACCGCTCATGGGATCGGTCCCCGGAGATCAGGCGGCACCGCGGGCCGCCGGCCGGCTCGGCTCAGGTCTGGGCCGCCACTGGGCGAGGGCGTCGCGCAGGACCTCGTCGAGGGGAGGGGAGGCCGCCTCGCAGACCCGCGGGCGCAGCCGCGTCTCGACCAGGGAGAGGTGGGTCGTCATCGCCCGTACCGCCTGTGCCCGCGAGCGCGCGCCGAGGGCCCGGAACACGGCCCGGTGCTCGGCACATTGGCAGCCGACCGAGCTGTCGGGCTCGAAGAACGCCACCAGCATCATCGTGCGGGCGACGAGCTCCTGCATCTGGCGCCGGATCAGCGGGTTGCCGGTGAGGTCCGCCAGGATGGTGTGGAACTCCGCCGAGAGGCGGATCGAGGTGAAGCGGTCGCCCGCCGCCATGGCGGCGTCCTCGGCCGCCACATGGGCGGCGAGCCGCGCCTCGCCGGCCTCGTCGAGGGAGGTCGCGAGGTGCCCGACGATGCCGCCTTCGAGGATGCGCCGCGCCTCGTAGACCATGCGCGCCTCCCCGAGATCGGGGGCGATCGCGAAGGCGCCGCGGTTCTTCTCGACGGTGATCAGCCGCTCATGGCCGAGCCGGTGCAGCACCTTGCGCACCCGCTCGCGGCTCACCCCGAAGATCTCGGCCAGGAAATGCTCGCCGAGCTTCGTTCCGGCCGGAACGCGCCCGTCGAGCAGCACCCGGGCCAGGACGGCGTGCACCGCCGCCTCGTCGAGCATGCCGGCGCGGTCCGTCTCGTCGTCCATCAGGCCCCTCCCGATCCGCATCGACCCGCCCCGAGATAAGCCCGGACGATCCGTGGCCCAAGGTCGTTTGCCAAGGTCGTTCGCGTCGCTGATGGCTCCAAAATTGTGCACAATTGCGCTGAGTTTGTGCTTCATTGCTGAGACCGGTGACCGTATCCCTGAAGGCCTCATCTGCTCCGCCCGGAGGGTCACCCGCCATGCCGTCCTTCTCTGCCGATCGTCGTTCGGTGCTGCGCGGGGCCGCTTCCCTCTCCGCCCTGGTGGCCGCGCCCGGCATCCTGCGGGCGCAGACCCGCGAGCTCGTCGTCGGGGGCGCTGCCGGCCACAAGGCCTGGGTCGAGGACGTCGTCGTTCCGGCCTTCGAGCGGAAGCACGGCGCCAAGGTGATCTTCGAGGGCACCCGCTCCCTGGTGAACCTCGAGAAGATGCAGAAGAACCGGGACCGGCCCTACCTGTCGGTGGTCCAGATGGACGATCCGGTGATGATCCTGGCGGTCAGGGAAGGGCTCCTCGACCCGCTGACACCGGCGAAGGTCCCGAACCTCGCCGCCCTCGTCCCCGGCACCGTCCATATGGACGGGATGTGGGCGAACTACCTGCAGCCCTGGCTCGGCATCGCCTACAACACCGAGGCGATGCGCCAGGCTCCGACCTCCTGGGCCGATCCCTACGATCCGCACTACAAGGGCCGGGTGATCGTCCCGTCGCTACAGAACACAGAAGGATTGCCCAACATCTTCGCCGCCTCGTCCCTTGCGAGCGGCAAGTCCCTCGAGGCGGCGCAAGGGGATGTCGAGCCGGGCTTCCGCAAGCTCGCGACGCTCAAGCCGAACCTGCTCACGGTCTATACGCAGCAGCCCCAGGCCTACAACCTGCTGGAACAGGGCGAGGCCTGGATGATCTCCTCGGCGATGTCGTCCTATGCCCTCGAGCGCAAGGCCGCCGGCGCCCCGATCGCCCTCGCGGCGCCGAAGGAGGGCGTGTTCGCGATGCCGTCGGGCATCGCCGTCGTGAAGGGCTGCCCGCAGCCGGACCTCGCCTTCGCCTATGTGGAGATGCTGCTCTCGGCCGAATTGCAGCAGCGCCTCGTCGGCCCGACCTTCTCGCTTCCCACCAACCGGGCGGTGCCGCGCCCGGCCGGCCTGCCCGCCGACCTCGTGGTGCACCAGATCGACTGGGCCAACGTCGCCCGCGAGCGCGACGGCTGGATCAAGCGCTGGGACCGCGAGATGGCGATCTGAGGCCCGCCATGTCGACCTCCGATATGTCGACCTCCGATATGTCGAACCCCGACAGGTCCGATCCCGGCTTCCTCGCGATCGCCGGTGCCGAGAAGCGCTTCGGCGCGAGCGCGGTGCTCGGCGGCGTCGATCTCGCGGTCGCCCGCGGCGAGTTCGTCTCGCTGCTCGGCCCCTCCGGCTGCGGGAAGACGACGCTGCTGCGCATCGTCGCCGGCCTCGTGGCGGCGGATCGCGGCCGGGTCGTGCTCGACGGCCGCGACATCACCCGCCTCCCTCCGCACCGGCGCGACGTCGGGGTGGTGTTCCAGAACTACGCCCTGTTCCCCCATCTCACGGTGGCCGAGAACGTGGCCTTCGGGCTCAAGGCCAAGGGGCATCCCCGGGCCGGGATCCCGGCCGCGGTGGCGCGGGTCCTCGACCTCGTCCAGATGGCGCCCTTCGCCGAGCGGCGCGCGCCGGCGCTCTCGGGCGGGCAGCAGCAGCGGGTGGCGGTGGCCCGGGCGCTCGCCGTCCAGCCGAAGCTCCTCCTCCTCGACGAGCCGTTCTCGGCCCTCGACCGCAAGCTGCGGGAGGCGATGCAGATCGACCTCAAGCGCCTGCTGCGCGAACTCGGCATCACCGCCCTGTTCGTGACCCACGACCAGGACGAGGCGCTCACCATGTCCGACCGGATCGCGGTGATGAACCGGGGCGCGATCGAGCAGCTCGCCGATCCGGTGACGCTCTATCGCCGGCCCGCCACCGCCTTCACCCTCGGCTTCGTCGGCTTGTCGACCCGGCTCGCCGGGACGGTGCGGGAGGAGGGCGACGGGATGCTCCGGGTCGAGACGGCGCTCGGGATGCTGCGGGCGCCGGGCCGCTTCCGGCCGGGCAGCCCGGTGCTCCTCGGCGTGCGGCCGGAGCGGATCCGGATCGGCCGAGGGGAGCCGGGCTCGGGGCCGAACACGGTCGAGGCCGCCCTCGTCGAGGTCGCCTTCCAGGGCGCGCGGGCCCACCTGTTCTTCGCCGGCCCGGACGGGGAGAGGACTCTGCTGGCGGAGGCGCCCGAGATCCCGGCCGGCGCCGCGCCCGGTACGCGGCTCAGCCTGTCCTGGGCGGTCGAGGACACCCTGGTCTTTCCGGCCGAGCCGGCGCAGCGGGCCGCCGCATGAGCGCGCAGGCAACGCCCTCTGCCGCTCCCCTCGCCGGTCCGGTCCCG
>JAEWKL010000101.1 GCA_023386115.1 Pseudomonadota bacterium | reverse complement strand
TTCTCTTGCGGTGTGCTCTTGGGCGCGCGGGGGGGGGTGGCGACCGCGTCCGGCGGGGATGAAGAAACGGGGCCCGGCTCCGTGCCGCACCCGCGTCGTGTCCGCCGGTACGGCGCCAGCTCTGTGGCAAGTCTGTGGTGCAGCTCTGTGATGAGTGGCGTGCCGGCGGCTCGAGCGTCGTGCGCGAGTCATGCACCGGCAGGGTTGAGGCTCGGTTACCAGCACCCGCCACCCGTGTTAAGGATGCCGAAAGTTATCTATGAATCGGTGACCGGACGTTAAACACGTTCGGGTCAAGCCTGACGCATACGACCCACCGCGAGCCGACCTTCAAGGCCAGCCAACAGACGAAGCGCGAAACGGCCCCGCATGGCGACGCTCCATCACTCCTCGTTCTGCCCGCATTCCCGCTTCGTGCGCCTGATCATGGCCGAGATGGGCATGGAGCCCCACCTCGTCGAAGAACGCCCCTGGGAACGCCGGGAGGATTTTTTGATGATGAACCCGGCCGGCACCACCCCGGTGCTGGTCGAGGAAGGCGGGCTCGCCGTGCCGGGCGCCGCCGTCATCGCCGAATACCTCGACGAGACGCGGGGATTGGGCCTGAGCGGGCTCCGGCTCCTGCCGGAATCTCCCGCCGCCCGGGTCGAGGTGCGCCGCCTGCTCGACTGGTTCCTGCAGAAGTTCGACCAGGAGGTGACCGGCTACCTCGTCACCGAGAAGATCCACAAGCGCTTCATGACCTCGCAGCACGGCGGCGGCCCACCGGACATGAACGCGATCCGGGCGGCACGCAGCAACGTGCGCTATCACCTGAAATATATCGGCTACCTGATCTCGCGGCGGAACTGGCTGGCGGGCAGCCAATTGACCTATGCGGATCTCGCGGCGGCGGCGCATCTGTCCTGCGTCGACTATCTCGGCGACGTGCCGTGGGACGAGGACGAGATGGCGCGGAACTGGTACGCGCGGGTGAAGTCGCGCCCCTCCTTCCGCGGCCTGCTCGCCGACCGGGTGGCCGGGATGGCGCCGGCCGATCATTACGCGGATCTGGACTTCTGACCCCTCACGCCCTGCGCCACTTCCTGGACACCCGCGCCCGGGCCTTGGGCTTCGACACCCTGGCGATCACCCGGCCCGACGCGGTGCCGGCTCTCCCCGGGCGCCTGGCCGCCTGGCTCGCCGCCTCGCACCATGGCGGCATGGCCTGGATGGAGGAGCGGACGGGGGAGAGGGCCGATCCGGCGCGACTGTGGCCGGAGGTGCGCAGCATCGTGATGCTCGGCGTCAATGCCGGGCCGGACGGCGACCCGCTCGCGACGCTCCAGGATCCCGTGCGCGGGTCGATCGCCGTCTATGCGCGGCGGCGCGACTATCACGACGTGATCAAGGGCAAGCTGAAGGAATTGGGTGGCGCCTTCGCGGCCAAGGCCGGTGCCGCGGTCAAGGTCTTCGTCGATACCGCGCCGGTGATGGAGAAGCCGCTCGCGGCCGCCGCGGGCTTAGGCTGGCAGGGCAAGCACAGCGTGCTGCTGTCGCGGGATTTCGGCAACTGGCTGCTGCTCGGCGCCCTCTACACCACCGTCGAGTTGCCGGCCGACACGCCCGAGGACGACCATTGCGGCCGCTGCCGGCGCTGCCTCGACGCCTGCCCGACCGACGCCTTCCCGGCCCCCTACCAGCTCGATGCCAGGCGCTGCCTCGCCTACCTGACGATCGAGCATGCGGGGCCGATCCCGCCGGAATTCCGGGTGCCGATGGGCAACCGGGTCTTCGGCTGCGACGATTGCCTGGCGGTCTGCCCCTGGAACAAGTTCGCGACGGCGACCCGGGAGGCGCGGCTGACGGCCCGCGAGGATCTGGCGGCCCCGCCCCTCGCGGATCTGGCCCGGCTCGACGATGCGGCGTTCCGCAGGCGCTTCGCCGGCACGCCGATCAAGCGCACCGGGCGCGATCGCTTCCTGCGCAACGTGCTGATCGCCATCGGCAATTCGGGGGACGAGGGGCTGGCCGGCGAGGCGGGGCGCCTCCTGGACGACACCTCGCCGCTGGTGCGCGGCATGGCGGTCTGGGCGCTCGCCCGCCTCGGGCGCCTGCCCCCCGCTCCGCCGCCGGGCGAGCACGACCCCGACGTGCTGGCCGAGTGGGATCTGGCGAAAAACTCGGGTGTCCAGAGGGCGAGCCCTCTGGCGGGTGCAGGGCCGCGCCCTGCATAAGACGGCATCTCCGGTCAGGCAGGGCTTTGCGCCGCATGAACCTGTTCGTCTTCGGGCTCGGCTACACCGCTGGCCACTTCGTGGCGCGCCAGCGCGCACGCTTTCTCGGCGTCACGGCGACCCGCCAGGCGCCGGCCGCGATCGATGGGGTGACGCTGCGGGTCTTCTCGCCCGACGCGACCGATCGGCGGATCGCCGACGATCTCGGCCGGGCCGACGCGATCCTGGTGTCGATCCCGCCGGATTCCGGCGGCGATCCGGCGCTCGCGGCCTTCGCGGACGCGATTGCCGCCGGCCCGGCCCGGTGGATCGGCTACCTGTCGACCATCGGGGTCTACGGCGACCAGGGCGGCGCCTGGATCGACGAGGCGACGCCGCCGGCCCCGACGCATCAGCGCACCCGCGACCGGGTGGCGGCGGAGGAGGCTTGGGCCGCTTTCGGCGCGCGGACGGGCAAGGCGGTGCAGGTCTTCCGGCTGTCGGGCATCTACGGGCCGGGGCGCAACGCCTTCGAGAAGCTGCGCCAGGGCAAGGCGCAGCGCATCGTCAAGCCGGGCCAGGTGTTCAACCGCATCCATGTCGACGACATCGCGACCACGCTCGCCGCCTCCCTCGACCGGCCGCGGGCGGGTGCGGTCTACAACGTCACCGACGACGAGCCCGCCCCGCCGCAGGACGTGACGGCCTACGCGGCCGAACTCGCCGGGCTGCCGCTGCCGCCAGCGGTCGATTTCGACACGGCCAGCTTAAGCCCGATGGCGCGCAGCTTCTACGGCGAGAACAAGCGGGTGCGGAACCGGCTGATCCGGGAGGAACTGGGCGTGGACCTGGCCTATCCGACCTATCGGGAGGGGTTGCGGGGGTTGGTGTAGGCGCAGGCTGGTTGCTGCTCATGCGCCTGCTCGATCATCCCAACGGCCTTGCCATTCTCCGCGTCATCCCGGGGCCGTGCAGCGGAACCCGGGATCCATCACCGCTGACGCTTCAGACAAGTCGGAACGCGTTCCACCTCATCTTGCACACTCGGCGGCCATGGATCCCGGGTGCTCGACATCGTCGAGCCCCGGGATGACGTGGAGAGATGGCGGCCTGGTTTCCAGCTCGATCGACGCAACCAATCGAGTAGACTCATCGATCATCGAGCGACGCCGCTACTTCTCGAACTCCACCCGCTTGATGAACTTCACTGCGCCGCGCTCATTCTTCACCACGTTGTAGCCGTGCAGCCCGTCGCCGTTCCGGTCGAAGTTGTACATCCCTTCGGCGCCCTGCAGATCCTTGGTGGCGAGCAATGCATCGCGGATCTTGCCCGGCTCGGTGCTGCCGGCCTGGTTGATGGCGCGGGCCAGGATCGTCACCGCGTCGTAGGCCCAGGCCGAGAAGAAATCGGGCGCGGTCCTGTAGGCGGCCTCGTACTTGTCCGCGTAGCCCTTCGCGACCGGGTTGGCGTCGCGGTGGAAGTCGGAGGCCGCATAGGCACCGTCCAGGGCGGCGCCGGCGAGCTTCAGGGCCGTGGCGCTCGACGTGGTGGAGGATCCGACCCAGTCGATCGTGACGCCGAGCTGGCGTAGCTGGCGGGCGAAGATGCCCTGGTCGGTCTCGAACGGGATGTAGGTGCCGAGCACGTCGGCGCCGGACTGCTTCACCGCCAGCGCGACGGCAGTGAAATCCTGCGAGTTGTTGGGGAAGGCCTGCACCACCACCGGCTCGATGCCCTGCTCCTTCAGGGCGGCGGCGAGGTTGCGCATGCCGCTGGTGCCGAAGGTGTCGCTCGAATGGACCAGCGCCCATTTGCGCCGGTTCAGGGTCTTCACGCCGAATTCCGCGATGACCCGGGCGGAGTAGCGGTCGTTCGGGCGGAAGCGGAACAGCCAGGGATTGCCGACGGCGGTGAGCTGCGGGTCGGTACCGCCGATCATCGCGGGCTTGCCTGTCTTGGCGACGTCCGGCGCGATGGCCTGGACCTGCGTGCTGCGCACCGGCGCGATGAAGGCCGGAAGCGCGGGATCGGCGGCGAGCTTGCTGAAGGCCAGGATCGCGCCCGGATTGGTGCTCTGGTCGTCCTGGATCACGAAGTCGAGCGGGCGGCCGAGCACGCCGCCGGCCTTGTTGACCTCCTCCGCCGCGAGCTTGGCGCCCTGCACGAGATACTTGCCGGATTCGGCGCCCGGCCCGGTGATCGCTGCGGCGACGCCGATCCGGATCGGGTCGGCGGCGAGGGCAGGCCCGAGACTCAAGGATAGGCACAGGGCGGCGAGCAGCGTCGCGCGGCGGGTCATGGCGTCCTCCCGTTGTTTTGCGGACAGCTTACCGCCTGTGCTCCGGCGGACAACGGGTCCCGTCGGCGGATCTTGCGCCGGATCAGCCGCAAGGCCGGCCGGCGGGACCTCCCGTCAGGGAGCCTGCCGGGCGATGGCGACGGGATCGACCGAGACTTCCTGCTTCAGGGTGCGCAGCGCGAAGACCGAGCGCGACTGGCGGATGCCGCGCAACCGGTAGAGCTTTTCGCGCAGGAACCGCTCGTAATGCGCGGTGCCGCTGACCGCGACCTTGATGATGTAGTCGTACTCGCCCGTCACCAGATGCACTTCCAGGACTTCCGGAATGCGCAGGATCTCGGTGCCGAAGGCCTCCAGCACCGAATCGTCGTGCTTGTCGAGGGTCACCTCGACGAAGACCACGTCCGGGATGCCCAAAGCCCGGTGGTCGAGCAGGGCGACGTAGTCGCGGATCAGGCCGGCCTCCTCCAGGCGCCGCAGGCGCGTCCAGCACGGCGATTGCGACAGGCCGACCCGCTCGGCCAGGGCCGCGATGGTCAGCCGGCCGTCCTCCCGCAGGGCGCCCAGGATCTTCCGGTCCATGTCGTCGAGCCGGTGTGGCTCCCCAGCCCTCGCGGCGGCCGGGCTGCGCCCGGAACGTCTGTTCGGCGAATCACCGTTCGATGCCATCATGTGTTCTCCGGAAATCCGCTTTAGCCGTGAAAATCGGCGAGGACCATCCGGCCTGACCCGGCTACAAGGGAGCCAATCAAGCGTCGCGGGAGGACGCGCGTGGCTCGGCACCAAGGGCACTTCATCGAGGGGCACCTCATCGAGATCCGGGCCCGCTTCCGGCGCGTCGTCGCGCCCATCGTCACCCTCTCGCATCCGGTCTCGGACGGGGCGGACCTGTCCATCCGCGAAGCCCGCCTCCCGCGTCGTCCGACGGCGGTCGAGGCGTGGCCCGGCGCGCCGTCCTGAGACTGACACGCACACCATCGTCCGCGACCCCTCCCGCAAGGGCCTCCCATGCCGCCAGACGCCTCGAGCCCCCACGCTCCCCTGAGCCTTCACGTGCCGGAGCCGGCCGTCCGCCCGGGCGGCAATCCGAGTTTTTCCGATCTCGACATCCCGGAGGCCGGCGCCGTCCGGCGGCCCGAGGTCGACGTGGCGGCCGCCGACATCCGCGACCTCGCCTACACGCTGATCCGGGTGCTCGATTCCGAGGACAAGGCGGTCGGCCCCTGGGCCGGCTCGCTCAGCGACGACGAGTTGCTCGCGGGCTTGCGCGACATGATGAAGCTGCGCGCCTTCGATGCGCGGATGCTGATGGCCCAGCGCCAGGGCAAGACCTCGTTCTACATGCAGCATCTCGGCGAGGAGGCGGTGAGCACGGCGTTCCGCCGGGCGCTCGAGCCGGGCGACATGAACTTCCCGACCTACCGGCAGGCGGGGCTCCTCATCGCCGGCGGCTATCCGCTGGTCGACATGATGTGCCAGATCTACTCGAACGAGAACGACCCGCTGCACGGCCGCCAGCTGCCGGTGATGTACTCGGCCAAGGATCACGGCTTCTTCTCGATCTCCGGCAACCTCGCGACCCAGACCATCCAGGCGGTCGGCTGGGCGATGGCCTCGGCGATCAAGAACGACACCAAGATCGCCGCGGCCTGGATCGGCGACGGCTCGACCGCCGAGTCCGACTTCCACGCGGCCCTGGTCTTCGCCTCGACCTACCGGGCCCCGGTGGTGCTCAACGTCGTCAACAACCAGTGGGCGATATCGACCTTCCAGGGCTTCGCCCGCGGCGGCTCCTCGACCTTCGCGGCGCGCGGCCACGGCTTCGGGATCCCGGCTTTGCGGGTCGACGGCAACGATTACCTCGCCGTCCACGCGGTGGCGAAATGGGCTGTGGAGCGGGCCCGGCGCAATCTCGGGCCGACGCTGGTCGAGTACGTCACCTACCGGGCCGGCGCGCATTCCACCTCCGACGATCCCTCCGCCTACCGGCCGAAGACCGAGTTCGACGCCTGGCCCCTCGGCGACCCCGTGGCGCGGCTCAAGGATCACCTGATCGCCCGCGGCGTCTGGTCGGAGGAGCGCCACCGCCAGGGCGAGGCCGAGATCCACGACGAGGTCGTGGCCGCCCAGCGCGAGGCCGAGACCCACGGGACGCTGCACGCCGGCGGCAAGCCCTCGCCGCGCGACATGTTCGAAGGAGTCTTTTCCGAGATGCCCCCCCACCTGCGCCGCCAGCGCCAGCAGGCGGGGTACTGACATGCCGCGCCGCACGATGATCGAGGCCATCCGCGACGCGATGGCGGTGGCGATGGAACGCGACGACGACGTGGTCGTGTTCGGGGAAGACGTCGGCTATTTCGGCGGCGTCTTCCGCTGTACCCAAGGGTTGCAGGCCCGCTTCGGCAAGAACCGCTGCTTCGACGCGCCGATCAGCGAGCTCGGCATCGTCGGCGCTGCCGTCGGCATGGCGGCCTATGGCCTGAAGCCCTGCGTCGAGATCCAGTTCGCCGATTACATGTACCCGGCCTACGACCAGATCGTGTCGGAGGCCGCGCGCCTGCGCTACCGCTCCGGCGGGCAGTTCACCGCCTCGATCGTGGTGCGGATGCCCACCGGCGGCGGCATCTTCGGCGGACAGACCCACAGCCAGAGTCCCGAGGCCCTGTTCACCCACGTGGCCGGGCTCAAGACCGTGGTGCCGTCGAATCCCTACGACGCCAAGGGCCTGCTCATCGCGGCGATCGAGGATCCCGACCCGGTGATCTTCCTCGAGCCCAAGCGCCTCTATAACGGTCCCTTCGACGGCCACCACGACCGGCCGGTGACGCCTTGGGCCCGCCACGACCTCGGCGAGGTGCCGGACGGTCACTACACCGTGCCGCTCGGCAAGGCGGCGATCCGGCGCGAAGGAAGCGCCGTCACGGTGCTGGCCTACGGCACGATCGTGCACGTGGCGGAGGCCGCCGCGGCCGAGACCGGCATCGACGCCGAAATCGTCGACCTGCGCACGCTCCTGCCCCTCGACATGGAGACGATCGAGGCCTCGGTGCGCAAGACCGGGCGCTGCGTCATCGCGCATGAGGCAACCCTCACCTCGGGATTCGGCGCGGAACTCGCGGCGCTGGTGCAGGAGGCCTGCTTCTACCACCTGGAGGCGCCGATCGTCCGGGTCGCGGGCTGGGACACGCCCTACCCACACGCCCAGGAATGGGCCTACTTCCCGGGTCCCGAGCGCGTCGGCCGGGCCCTTCGCGCCGCGATGGAGGGCTGAATCATGGGCTTTCGCATCGTCAAGCTGCCCGATATCGGCGAGGGCGTGGCCGAGGCCGAGGTCTCGGCCTGGCACGTCAAGGTCGGGGACGTGGTCCGTGAGGACCAGCCGCTCGCCGACGTGATGACCGACAAGGCCACCGTCGAGATCCCCTCGCCGGTGAGCGGTACCGTCGCGGCGTTGGGCGCCGAGGCCGGCCAGATGCTGGCGGTCGGCGCCGAGCTGGTGCGGCTGGAGGTCGAGGGCGGGGATTCCGCGCCCGCGTCGGTCCCGGAAGCCGGCGTCGCGGTGGCGCCGGAGGTGGCGACGGCGCAGGACGCGGCTTCGGGC
>JAEWKL010000082.1 GCA_023386115.1 Pseudomonadota bacterium | reverse complement strand
GTGCTGTTCGGGCCGCAGGGCCGGGCCGAGGTGACGCTCGCCGGCAGCATCGCGGTCGGCGGGACCTTGCGCCCGGTGCATGGCAGGGTCGACCGTGTCGCGGTGACGGACGAGGCGGTCTGGCTCGTCGATTTCAAGACCGGCCGCCCTCCGGCACGCGGTGTGCCGACGCCGCGGGGCCAGGCCGCGCAGGTCGCGCTCTACGCGCGCCTCCTGGCGGCGATCTATCCGGGACGCATCCTGGTGCCGCTCCTGGTCTGGACCGCCGGTCCGGTGATCCGCCGGCTGACGCCGGAGGATTGCGCTGCGGCTCTCGACACGCTGGCGTGATCGGGGGTGCGTCGGCGCACGGAAGAACGGGATGGCTTGGCCGTTGCGCTTGATCGGCTCCCGCCCGGTTCTTACCTTCCCTCTCACGCGGGCCGGTCCGCGTCGTCGGCCGGCTTCATGACGAAAGGATCTTTGGCGATGGCAACCGTGAAGGTGACCGACGCGAGCTTCGAGCAGGACGTGCTGCAATCGGCCGAGCCCGTCGTGGTCGATTTCTGGGCCGAGTGGTGCGGCCCCTGCCGCGCGATCGGCCCGGCGCTGGAAGAGATCTCCAGCGAGATGAACGGCCGGGTGAAGATCGCCAAGGTCAACGTGGACGAGAATCCGGGCATCGCCTCCCAGTACGGCATCCGCTCGATCCCGACCCTGATGATCTTCAAGGGCGGCGAGCTCGCCGGCCAGAAGGTCGGCGCCGCCCCGAAGGGCGACCTGTTCCGCTGGATCCAGGCCAGCGCCTGAGCCCGACGGTCTCAAGACGTACGAAGAAGCCCGGCCGTGAGGCCGGGTTTTCTCATGTCTGGACGAGCGGTCGTTCTGTCAGTCGTCCGTCGAATGACAAATCGACTTCCGCCTCTCAGGGTCTGTTTGAGTTGGCGGACCAAATTGCAACCCTCCTCGTCATCCCGGGGCCGCGCAGCGGAACCCGGGATCCATAACCGCTGACGATCCAGGAAGAGGCGGAGCGCTTTTCTCTCAGTCTTGCGCCATCAGTGGCTATGGATCCCGGGTTCTCGCCTTCGGCGAGCCCCGGGATGACTTGGAGGAATGCCGATCTGAGTGCGGAGTCAATCGGCGAAACCAAGCAGACTGGCTCTCAGTGTCATACCGGGCTCCGCTGCGGGGCCCCGGGGCTGACGGTGGGGGTATCGGGGTTGCCTCGGCTGAGACCTCACCCCCGACGCAGCAATTGCAACGGGCTCCCCGGCCCATACGCCACCCAGATCGCCTCGCAGGCCGCCTGCCGGTCGGTCCGCAGCCGGCCGTCGAGGTCGTCGAGGGCGGCCTGGAGGCGGAGGGAGCGGGGCTTCTGGAAGAAGTCGGCGTGGTTGAGCTGCGTCTGCGACGAGAAGGCCCGGAAATGCTCGGCATCGATCCGGACGCCGTCGCAGCGGCGGCTGGCGAGGTCGGCCTCGATGCCGGAGAGGAGCACGGGATCCTGCGGAGACACCTGCTCGCGGTGCGGCTGAGCCGTGAAGCAGAAGGCCGCCCAAGCGGCAGCGACGATGAGAGGCCGTAGAAGCATGACAGCGCTCGCGCGATGGCACGGGATGATCCCGTGCCGAAAAATCGTCGGCGCCGACCCGCGTTCCCGATCCCGCCTCCCGGCATGTGCGCGGGCGCACGAGGCGCCGAGGCGTCAGAGCGGGTCGCGCTCGATCCAGGTCGGGTCCATCGTTGCCCCCTCCTCGTCGAACAGACCCGGGCCGGGCACCTCGCCGCGGATCAGGGTCTCGGCCTCGTCGTGGTCGACGTCGCGCATCTGCTCGGCCAGGAGGGCGAGGTAGCTCGCCGCTGCGGCCGTGCCGAACAATTCGGCGAAGCGGGCATGGGCCACCGCCGTCATCGTCTCGACTACCGCCTCCGGTGGGCTGCCGGCCTCGACGGCGTTGTCGAACACCGCCCGCCAGGCGCGCGACAGGCGTTCGCGCAGTTCGAAGGTGTCGTCCACGGTCGGCCTCTCCGGGCCGGGAACGGCCATGCCGGAGTATGGGCTCGCGAGCCCGCGGTTTCCAGGCGGGGGAGGGGTGCCAACCGGCCGGCCCGGTGCGATACCGCGCCGGCGGTCCTCAGCCGCAGGGAGAGCCTCATGAAACTCTACGGCACCAGCCTGTCGCCCTTCGTCCGCAAGGTGCTCGTCGTCCTCGCCGAGAAGGGCGTCGAGGTCCGGCACGTGCCGCTGCGCTTCCACGATCCCGATCCGCGCTTCCGGGCGGCGAGCCCGTTCGGCAAGATACCCGCACTCGAGGACGGTGAGTTCCGCCTCGCCGATTCCTCGGCGATCATCCATTACCTGGAGCGCACGCATCCGGAACCGGCCCTGCTGCCGGCCGGCGCCCAGGATCTCGGCCGGGCGATCTGGTTCGACGAGCTCGGCGATACCGAGCTGTTTCCGCTGCTGGTCAAGCCCTTCGTGCAGCGGGTGCTGCGGCCGCAGCTGATGAAGCAGCCCTGCGACGAGGCCGTGGTGGCCAAGTGCATGACCGAGGAATTGCCGCGGCCGTTCGACTATCTCGAGGGCGTGATCGACGGGCCGTATCTCGTCGGCGGCCGCTTCGGCCTGGCCGACATCTCGGTCGCGACCGGCTTCCACAACCTGCGACTGGCCGGCGAGGCGGTCGATGCCGGACGCTGGCCGCGGCTCGCGGCCTACGTGGCGGGCATCCTGGAGCGCCCGTCGTTCCAGGCGGCGATCGCGGCCCGGCAGGGCTGACGAGGGGAGGGAGAGGAGGGGGCGGTCACGTCCCCTCCTTCAGCGTCCTTTGGCGCTGCGGCGGTAGAAGCCGTCGACCTGGGCCTGGGCCTCGGCCCGGTCCCGCTCGTTGGCCGCCGCCATCGCCTGCTCCTGCAGGGTGACGATCCACTGGTCCTTCGGCCCCTCGGCGGCGTCGCGGGCCAGCGTCAGCCAGGCGAGGCCGCGGGCGCGCTGCACCGCGACGCCCTGGCCGTTGATCAGGAGCTGGCCGAGCAGCGCTTGCGCGGCCGGATGCCCCTTCTCGGCGGCGAGGTTGAACCAGCGCGCCGCCTGGCGCGGGTCCTGGGTCACGCCGGTGCCGTCGAGGTAGAGGCGGGCGAGGTTGTACTGCGCGTTCGGGTCGCCGTAGTAGGTCGCCGCGTAGTTGAACATGTCGTAGGCGCGCTCGACGTTCGGGCGCACGTAGGAGCCCTTGATCCCGTCGAGGAAGTAGCGGCCAAGCGCCGTGAACGCGCTCGCCACCACGCCGGCATTCGGCGCCTCCGGGCCCTCGTCGGCGTTCTCGTCGGCGATCTTCGAGAAGAACTCGAACGCCTTGAGGTCGTCGTGCGGGACGCCGTCGCCCTCCGCATACATGCGGCCGAGCTTCCACAGGGCCAGGGCGTGGCCCTGACCCGCGGCGTATTCGAGGGCGCGGGCGGCGCCCTCCTTGTCGCCGGCATTGTAGTCGCGCATGCCCGTCCGCATCGCCTCGCGGGCGTTGCGGTAGCCCACGGCTGCGGGCACCGGGGTCCGCACCGCGGCGTCGAGCGCCGTAGCGGGTCCCGCCCCGGCCATGACGAGGCCGAGGAGCGCGAGGAGGAACCGGCGGCCTGCCCGTCTGGGCAGGCCGTCCTCAGATATCCGCATAGGAGAGCGTCTCCTGGGCCCCGCCCGGATGCGTCACCGCGCCCGTCACCGCCGGGCCGACGGTCTGCGCGTACTTCCACAGGTAGCCCGAGGTCGAATCGTTGGCCCGCGGCTGCCAGGCCGCGCGCCGCTGGGCCAGCTCCTCGTCCGACACATCGACCGAGAGCGTGCCCTGGACCGCATCGATGCGGATGATATCGCCGTCCTTGAGGAGGCCGATCGGCCCGCCCACCGCCGCCTCCGGCCCGACATGGCCGATGCAGAAGCCGCGGGTGGCGCCCGAGAAGCGCCCGTCGGTGATGAGCGCCACCTTGTCGCCCATGCCCTGGCCGTAGAGGGCGGCGGTGGTCGCCAGCATCTCGCGCATGCCGGGGCCGCCGCGCGGGCCCTCGTAGCGGATCACCAGAACCTCGCCCTCCTTGTAGGTCCGGTTCTTCACCGCATCGAAGCAGGCTTCCTCGTTGTCGAAGACGCGGGCGGGACCCGCGAAGGTCTGCTTCTCCGGCGGCATGCCGGCGACCTTCACGATCGCGCCCTCGGGCGCGAGGTTGCCCTTGAGGCCGACGACGCCGCCGGTCGGGGTGATCGGCTGGTGTGAGGGCCGCACCACGTCCTGATGGGTGTTCCACGACACCTTGGCGAGGTTCTCGGCGATGGTGCGGCCGGTGACCGTCAGGCAATCGCCGTGCAGGAAGCCGCCGTCGAGGAGCGTCTTCATCAGGAGCGGGATGCCGCCGACCTCGAACAGGTCCTTGGCGACGTAGCGCCCGCCGGGCTTCAGATCGGCGATGTAGGGCGTGCGCTTGAAGATCTCGGCGACGTCGAACAGGTCGAACGAGATGCCGCATTCATGTGCGATCGCCGGCAGGTGGAGCGCCGCGTTGGTCGAGCCGCCGGACGCCGCCACCACGGTCGCGGCGTTCTCGAGCGCCTTGCGGGTGACGATGTCGCGCGGGCGGATGTTCTTGGCGAGGAGCTCCATCACCATCTCGCCGGCGGTGGCGCAGAACCGGTCGCGGATCTCGTAAGGGGCGGGGGCGCCGGCCGAGTAGGGGAGGGCGAGGCCGATCGCCTCGGAGACGGTCGCCATGGTGTTGGCGGTGAATTGTGCGCCGCAGGCACCGGCCGACGGGCAGGCGACCTGCTCCAGCTCCTCGAGGTCGTCGTCGCTCATCGCGCCGACCGAGTGCTTGCCCACCGCCTCGAACAGGTCCTGGATGGTGACCGGCTGGCCCCGGAAGGTGCCGGGCAGGATCGAGCCGCCATAGATGAAGACGGAGGGCACGTTGAGGCGCACCATCGCCATCATCATGCCGGGCAGGGACTTGTCGCAGCCGGCAAGCCCCACGAGCGCGTCGTAGGCGTGGCCGCGCATGGTGAGTTCCACCGAATCGGCGATGACCTCGCGGGACGGCAGCGAGGCGCGCATGCCGCGGTGCCCCATCGCGATGCCGTCGGTGACCGTGATGGTGCAGAACTCGCGCGGGGTGCCGCCGGCGGCGGCCACACCCTTCTTCACGGCTTGCGCCTGGCGCATCAGCGAGATGTTGCAGGGGGCGGCCTCGTTCCAGCACGAGGCCACGCCGATCAGCGGCTGATGGATCTGCTCGCGCGTGAGACCCATGGCGTACAGGTACGACCGGTGCGGCGCACGGTCCGGACCCTCGGTCACGTAGCGGCTGGGCAGCTTCGATTTGTCGGTGGTGTGACGCGCGTCCATGGCCCTGTCCCGTACCCGTAGTTTCTTGAAAGGCCGGTTTTTCCCCGGTCCCGCTCCCTGCGCCGCCTTGGGACGGCTCCGCGAAACGATCCCGTTCCCGGGTCAATCCGCCAGCGTCGCCCGCGATCCCCGGGGGCCCGGAAACACCGCGATAAATCACTGTGGGGACAGTCGCTTAACGTGGCCGTTGAGGTGCCGCCGGTTTATGGCGGGAACGCGGCGGCGCGGGGGGCGGTCTGGGGCAAAGCTGGGATGCTTTCGCGGTGTTGCGACCTCGCCACAGCTAAGCTTGTGGAAGAGATCCGACAGGGGATGCGATCGGTCGTCGGCATAGGGTGAGATCTGCCGGTTCTTTGTGCCCGGGGTGAGGCGCGAGCCGTGCGGGAATGTGGCTCGCGGGGGGCGCGTGCCGCGATCGTACGACATGAGGGCGATGCGTCCCGTCAGCCCGGGACGTCGATCTTCACGTCCGATCCCCCCGCACAAGGTCATCCCGAGGCCACGAAGCGGAGCCCGGGATCCGGAAGCGCAGGATGTTCAGCACAAGGGCAAGCTGCGTTCCGTTTCGGTCGGCATCACCTGCGGTTCTGGATTCCGGGTTCCGCTGCGCGGCCCCGGAATGACTCGTGGGGATCAAGAAGGTCGGCTCGAACCTCGAACACCGTCACGCCGAGCGCGGCGCCGCGACCCGGTGGCGCAAGCCCGCGATCACCGCCCGCAGGGTGCCGGCCTCGGCTTCCGGCGCATCGGTGCGGGCGTAGATGCGATCATGCACGAAGGACAGCTTGCCGATCGTCGCCGGAGTCATCCGGAACGGATAGAGATCGGACTGGCCCATGCTGCGGTTGAGCGAGTTCATCGCGAAGGTCAGCGGCAGCCAGGCCTCGATCAGCCGGCCGAAATCGGGGCTGCGATAGGGGTCGAAATCGACCTTCGCCGCGAGCGTGATCGGTGCGTGGAGCGCGGGCCCGGCCTGGAGCTTGGGCTGCACCCGCACGCCGAACTGGCTGGCAGTCTCCAGCGTGTCGACGATGTGCATGTAGTGGGCCCAGGTCTCGGCGAAATCCTCCCAGGGGTGGGACGTCGCGTAGGCCGACACGAAGGTCTCCTGCCAGCCCTCGTCCGGGCCGTGGGCGTAGTGGCGCTGGAGCGCCGCGCCGTAATCGGCCCGCTCGTCGCCGAACACCTGCCGGAACGCGTCCAGGCAGGGATCGGCCCGCACCAGCACGTTCCAGAAATAATGCCCGATCTCGTGGCGGAAATGCCCGAGAAGCGTGCGGTAATGCTCCCCGAACTGCGTGCGCCGCCGCTCGCGCTCGACGTCGTCGGCCTCCGCGATGTTCAGGGTGATGAGGCCGTTATCGTGCCCGGTCAGAACCGGCGGGCCGATCAGGTAGGATTCCGCCGGATCGACCAGGAAGTCGAAGGCGAGGCCGGCCGGGTCCTCGCGCCGCGAGGCCAGGGGCAGGCGCAGCCGCAGCATGGCGTAGAACAGCCGGCGCTTGGCCGCCTCGACCTCGCGCCAGCGGGTCCGGTTCCAGGGGATCGACAGGTCCGGCACCACCCGGTTGTGCCGGCAGGCGAGGCAGTAGGTCTCGCCCGAGCCGACGGGCACGAGCCAGTTGCAGCCGCCCGACTCGCGGTTGGCGCAAGCGCGATACCGGCGGCGCGGATCGGCCAGGCCGCGCCAGCGCGAGCCGGCCCGGAGCATCGCCGTCAGGTCGGCGAGGTCGGGGTCGTAGCCGAGGTGGCATTCGCAGCTCTCGCAGGCATCGGCTTCGAAATGGGCCGGCTGCGCGCAGGCCTGGCACTGGAAGATCTTCATCGCGGCGTCCGGTCAGGCCCCGTGGAACGCCCGGGCGGAAGCCCGGCGGGGCCTGACCTCACCAAGGAGCTTTCCCGACCGGAGGTTCCGTTCCCGGCGGCACGGGACTTGCCTCATTTTTTCGCCCTGCCGCCCGCGACCAGGCTTCGAGATGACGCAGAGACACGCGACACCGGTGCAAGGACTCCCCTCGTCGAGCCACGCGGCGGCTGACGCGGGCCCGGCCACGGTGTAGAAGCCAAGGTCGGAAGCCCAGAGTTGGAATCCACCGAACGCGCACGGACAGGCCGGCGGGCTCACCCCTCACGTCTAGCAGAAGGTTCGGACTCGCCGTGTCGATCAAGGCCGCCCTGCACCACGTCACGTCCTACACCTACGACCGGCCGATCGCGCTGGGCCCGCAGGTGGTGCGCTTGCGCCCGGCGCCGCATACGCGCTCGCGGATCGAGAGCTACGCCCTCAAGGTCACGCCGGCCAACCACTTCGTGAACTGGCAGCAGGACCCCAACGGCAACTGGCTCGCCCGGCTGGTCTTCCCCGAGAAGACGACGCAGTTCCGCATCGAGGTCGATCTCGTCGCCGACATGGCGGTGATCAACCCGTTCGACTTCTTCGTCGAGGATTACGCCCAGACCCGGCCCTTCGCCTATCCGGACGAGCTGAAGGCCGAGCTCGGCCCCTACCTGGCGGTCGAGGCGGGCGGACCGGAGATCGACGCCCTGATGACGCGGCTTCCGGAGGAGCCCAACACCGTCCTCTTCCTGGTGGCGCTGAACGCGCTCGTGCGCGACGCGGTCAATTACGTCGTGCGGATGGAGCCGGGGGTGCAGACCCCCGCCGAGACCCTGGCCAAGGGCAGCGGCTCGTGCCGCGACTCGGCCTGGCTGATGGTGCAGGTGCTGCGGCGCCTCGGCCTCGCCGCGCGCTTCGTCTCCGGCTACCTGCTCCAGCTCGTGCCCGACACCACCGCCGTCGACGGGCCGGCCGGCACGAGCACCGACTTCACCGATCTCCACGCCTGGGCCGAGGTCTACGTGCCGGGCGCCGGCTGGATCGGCCTCGACGCGACCTCGGGCCTCCTCTGCGGCGAGGGCCATATCCCGCTCGCGGCCACGCCGCATTACCGCTCGGCGGCCCCGATCGCCGGCCTCGCCGAACCGGCCGAGGTCGAGTTCGACTTCGCGATGACCGTCACCCGCGTCGCCGAGGCGCCCCGGGTGACGAAGCCGTTCTCGGACGAGGCCTGGGCCGCCCTCGATGGCCTCGGCGACCGGATCGACCGGGACCTCGCCGACCAGGACGTGCGCCTGACCATGGGCGGCGAGCCGACCTTCGTGTCGGTCGACGACTTCGAGTCGCCCGAATGGAACGCCGCCGCGGTCGGTCCGATCAAGCGCGGGCTGGCCGACCAGCTGATCCGGCGGCTGCGCGATCGCTTCGGACCCGGCGGCTTCCTGCATTACGGTCAGGGCAAGTGGTATCCGGGCGAGAGCCTGCCGCGCTGGGCCTTCGGTCTCTACTGGCGCAAGGACGGCGAGCCGGTCTGGCGCGATCCCGCCCTGATCGCCTCCGAGACCGGGCCGCGGAACGCCGGCATCGCGGAGGCGGAGGCGCTGGCCCGGGGGCTTGCCCGCCGCCTCGGGCTGGAGCCCTATCTCCAGCCGGTCTTCGAGGATCCCGAGCACTGGGACCGCAAGGTGGCGGACCTGCCGGTCAACGTCACGCCGCTGGACCCGAAGGTCGGCGACGAGGAATCGCAACGGCGCATGGCCCGGGTGTTCACCCGCGGGCTGGAGAACGCGGTCGGCTACGTGCTGCCGCTCGCCAACGTGGCTTTCGGTGCCGACCGGCACTGGATCTCGGAGCTGTGGCAGCTCAAGCGCGGCGCGATCCACCTGGTGCCCGGCGATTCGCCGGCCGGCTTCCGCCTGCCGCTGGCCTCGCTGCCCTACGTGCCGCCGGGCGCCTATCCGTATTACGTGCCCCAGGATCCTCTGGAGAAGCGGGATCCTCTGGAGCAGCGCGGGCCGCTGGCGCCCGCCGCCGCGCCGCCGCGCAAGCCCGTCCCGGTCGGCGTCGCGGTCCGCACGGCGCTCGCGGTCGAGCCGCGGGACGGGGTGCTGTGCGTGTTCATGCCGCCGGTCGAGCGGGTGGACGAGTACTTAGGCCTCCTCTCGGTCCTGGAGGAGGCCGCCGCCGAGATCGGCCAGCCGCTCCATGTCGAGGGCTACGAGCCGCCCTACGATCCGCGCCTGTCGGTGATCAAGGTCACGCCCGATCCCGGCGTGATCGAGGTCAACGTCCAGCCGGCCAAGACCTGGCGCGAGGCGGTCGAGATCACCGCCGGCCTCTACCAGGATGCCCGCCAGACCCGCCTCGGCGCCCAGAAATTCATGATCGACGGGCGCCATACCGGCACCGGCGGCGGCAACCACGTCGTGCTCGGCGGCTCCACCCCGGCCGATTCGCCGTTCCTGCGCCGTCCCGACCTGCTGAAGAGCCTGGTGCTCTACTGGCAGCGCCACCCGTCCCTGTCCTACCTGTTCTCCGGCCTGTATGTCGGCCCGACCAGCCAGGCGCCGCGCATGGACGAGGCGCGCCATGACGGGCTCTACGAACTCGAGATCGCGCTCGCCCAGGTGCCGCCGCCGGGCGGGCCGGAGGTGCCGCTCTGGCTCGTCGACCGGCTCTTTCGCAACATCCTGACCGACGTCACCGGCAACACCCACCGGGCCGAGATCTGCATCGACAAGCTCTACTCGCCGGACGGGCCGACCGGGCGCCTCGGCCTCTTGGAATTCCGCTCCTTCGAGATGCCGCCCGAGGCGCGGATGAGCCTCGCCCAGCAGGTGCTGCTGCGCGCCCTCGTCGCCTGGCTGTGGCGCGAGCCGCAGGAGGGCGGTTTCGTGCGCTGGGGCACGGCCCTGCACGACCGCTTCATGCTGCCCCACTACCTCTGGGAAGACTTCCAGGCCGTGCTCGGTGACCTCAACCGCGCCGGCTACGCCTTCGATCCGGCCTGGTACGAGGCGCAGGCCGAGTTCCGCTTCCCGCGCTACGGCGAGGTCGAGCGCGGCGGCGTGAAGCTCGAGCTGCGCCAGGCGCTGGAGCCCTGGCACGTCCTCGGCGAGGAGGGCGCCGTCGGCGGCATGGTGCGGTACGTCGATTCGTCCGTGGAGCGCCTGCAGGTCAAGGTGTCGGGCTACGTGCCGAGCCGGCACGTCGTCACCTGCAACGGACGGCGCCTGCCGCTCTCCGATACCGGCCGCTCCGGCGAGGCGGTGGCGGGCCTGCGCTTCAAGGCCTGGCAGCCGGCCTCGGCCCTGCACCCGACCATTCCGGTCCACGCGCCGCTGACCTTCGACGTCCTCGACACCTGGAGCGGGCGCTCGCTCGGCGGCTGCGTCTACCACGTCGCTCATCCGGGCGGTCGCAACTACGAGACCTTCCCGATCAACACCTACGAGGCGGAAGGGCGCCGCCTCGCCCGCTTCCAGGAGAACGGCCACACCCCGGGCCGGGTGAGCGCGCCGCCGGAGGAGCCCCGGCGCGAATTCCCCCTCACCCTCGACCTGCGCACGCCCGGGCCGCGATGAGCGAGGCGCTGGCGAAGGCGGAGATCCCGGCGCCGGCCCCGCGCGAGGACGGGCCGCACAAGGACGGACCAGAGGAGCGGCTGGCGCGCTGGACCGCCGCCTACGCCGCCCTGCCGGGCCTGCCCGACGAGCTTCTC
Source organism: Pseudomonadota bacterium (assembly GCA_023386115.1). Taxonomy (GTDB): domain Bacteria; phylum Pseudomonadota; class Alphaproteobacteria; order Rhizobiales; family Beijerinckiaceae; genus Methylobacterium. Next base: position 427 of record JAEWKL010000082.1, on the reverse strand, counting down.
GCTCCGGACGGGTCCATGCGCCCGGCCTGGCATCGGTTCCTGTGCCACCTTGCCGGGCTCACCGATGCCGAGATCGCCGCCCGCCTCGCCGCGGCCGGGCGGCACATCCATGAGACCGGCATCGCCTATCGGGCCTATGGCGAGGCGACCGAGCGCGACTGGCCGATCGGCGCCCTGCCGCTCCTGGTCGAGGGGGCGGAGTGGCAGGCGATCGCCGCCGGGGTGGCGCAGCGCGCCGAGTTGCTGGAGGCGGTGCTGACCGACCTCTACGGCGACGGGGCGCTCGCCCGGTCCGGCCTGCTGCCGGCGGCGGCGGCGGCGGGCGATCCGGAATTCCTGAGGCCCCTCGTCGGCGTCACGCCTCCGGGCGGGCGCCACCTGCATTTCTATGCCGCCGACCTCGCCCGCGGGCCGGACGGCGCCTGGC
>JAEWKL010000019.1 GCA_023386115.1 Pseudomonadota bacterium | reverse complement strand
GCGTTCGGCGGTCGCCTTCGGCTCGCGGTCTCGGGCGGTGCGCCGCTGCCGGAGGACATCGCCCGCTTCTGCCTCGCGCTCGGCCTGCCCCTCGTCGAGGGCTACGGCCTGACCGAGGCCGCCTCGGCAGTCGCGGCGTTCGCGCTCGGCCGCACCGTTCCGGGCTCCGTCGGGCCGCCCTTGCCCGGGATGGAGATCCGCTTCGCCGAGGGCGGCGAGATCCTCGTGCGCTCGCCCGGCGTGATGCGCGGATACTGGCGCCAGCCGGCGCTCACGGCCGAGGCCCTGCGCGACGGCTGGCTGCACACGGGCGACCTCGGCGAAATGCGGGATGGGTGCCTCGTCGTCACCGGCCGGATCAAGGAGCTGATCGTCCTGTCGAACGGCGAGAAGGTCTCGCCCGAGGCCGTCGAGGTGGCGATCACCCGCGACCCGCTCTTCCGGCAGGCGATGGTGGTGGGAAACGGCCAGCCGCGCCTGTCGGCCCTGGCGACCGTCGATCCGGCGGAACTGGCGCGGCTCGCGCGCGACCTCGGCCTCGATCCGGCCGAATCCGGCATCCTCGACCACCCGGAGGTCCGGCGGACCGCTCTGGTCCGGATCGTCCGGGCGCTCGGCGATCGTCCGCGGGCGGCGCGGGTGCAGGCCGTGCGCCTCGTTCCGGGGGCCTGGACCGTCGAGGACGGCCTGATCACCCCGACCCGGAAGCTGCGCCGCATCCTCCTGCGCGACCGGTTTGCCGGAGCGCTCGCGGAGCTGCGCGCGGAGACGGCGCTCCCTGAGCGGCGCCGCGACCTCAAGGCGTCGCCCGCGGGGCCGCCTTGAGGCTGAGGATGTAGTCGATGACCGCGTCCCGCTCGTCCCGCTCGAGCCGCAGGCTCGGCATCCGCAGGTGATGGCTCTGCAGGAAGACGCTGAGGGCGAGCCCGGTCGTCGAGGGCATGTTGGCGATGCCGACGAAGGACGGCCCGACGAACCCGCCCGCATTCTGCTCGCGACCGACCATGTGGCATTGGCTGCAGAGCTGAGCGGCGATGAGCCGGCCGCGGCCGACATCCGGACCGGCGCCGGCCGGGAGGCAGGTGCCGGCCGCGAGCATCGCGGCGGCGGGAATGGCCCGCAGGGCGGTCGAGGGACGCGCGCTCATGACACCCTCGCGACCCTGAGACGCGTCGCGGCGGACCCGGCGGCCACCGCGCCGAGGGCGACGTGCGCCCAGGTCGCGGCGTCGTTTGCCGAGAAGCCGAAGAGCCAGGGCGCGAGCACGGTGCCGCCCCCGAGGATCACGACCGCCTGCTCGATCGCGGGGCGGATGCGGGCCGGTTCGATGCCCGAGAGCACGAGGATCATCAGGCCCGGCGGCAGTGCGGACGCCGCCGCCCGGGTGTTCCCGGCAATGATCAGGACCCACGATGCGACGACGAGCGCGGTTCCGGCCGCGTGCTGCAGGGCGGCGAGCAGGATCTCGTCGGTCCGGGGAGGCCAGGATGTCGGGGGAGGCTTGAGGGCCTGAGGGTGGGATCGGTGCATCGGATGGCTCCTTCCGGTGTCGGCCACCGCCCAGCGGGTGGCGTCGAGGTCGGAGCATACCGGCCCCGGGTCGGAGGCGGATGATCTGGATCAACGCCGTTCGCGCCGCCGGCGGCAGGCTTGCCCGGTGACGTCGAGCCCCCACGAGGGCGGGGCCGCCTGCTGCAAAGGCGGTGTGCCGCTTCTCGGCTGCGGCGGCCGCCGTCACCGGCGGGCCGGTTGCTGGGATGAGGACGGCCGACCCGCCGACATCGGGCGATCAGCGTCCCGGAGCGGCGTGCCGCGACGCGCCGCATCCTCGTCGCCTGGGACGGCAGCGCCCAGGCTGCCCGCGCCCTGCACGATGCCTTGCCGTTCCTCCGGCAGGCGGAGCGCGTCGAGATCGTCGCGGTGACCGGCGAGAAGGACCTTTCGCACGCGGTCCCGGGTGTGGAGGTGGCGCCGAGTCTGGCGCATCACGGCGTCGCCGTGACCGTGACCGTCACCGACCTGCCGGCTCGGGACCGGGACGTCGCCGGCGCGCTGCGTCGGCACGCGACGAAGATGGAGGCCGACATGATCGTGATGGGCGCCTTCGTTCACTCGCTCCTGCGCGAGACGGTGCTCGGCGGGGTGACGCAGGAGATGCTGCGCGCCTGCCCGGTCCCGCTCCTGATGGCGCATTGACGCCCGCGGCCCGGCAGGCGGGCCGCGCCCGGGCCGGGCTTCCGCCTCAGCCCGGCCCGCGGTGCCGCTTGGTGAAGATCACGGTGCCGGCGGTCACGACCGTGTCGCAGCCGTGCCCCCGGCCGAAATGGGCCAGGCGGCGAACGACGACGTCGTTGATGCCGAAGATCCGGTCGCGGTCGGCCTGACCGATCGCGATCTGCCCGCCGACCGGCAGTTGCGCGAGGAGGCGGTCGAGCCCCTGCAGGCTGAGCTCCCGGGGAGGTTCGGTCACGGCACCCTCCAATCCGGCCGCCACGCCTCCGGCCGATCCGCCCGCAGGACCTGCACGAACCAGTCGCGCGCGAGCCGCGCCACCTCGTCGAGGGCGCCCGGCTCCTCGAACAGGTGCGTCGCGCCGGGCACGACCGTGAGCTGCGTCGGGCACGTCATCCGCGCCTGCGCCGCCCGATTCAGCGCCAGCACCTCGGCATCGCGCCCGCCGACGATCAGCAGCGTCGGCGCGGCGACGCGGGCGAGCGCGTCGCCGGCGAGGTCCGGCCG
>JAEWKL010000003.1 GCA_023386115.1 Pseudomonadota bacterium | reverse complement strand
CCGAGGGTGAGGCCGGTGGCGACGCCCGCGATGGTGAGGCCCGCCGCCGCGGCGAGCGCCCGGGGGCGTGGCGCTCGGCGACGCCGATACCCCGTTCCTGCCAGGCCGGCACCGCCGCGTCGGTGAGCGCGCCGGGCAGCCCACCAGGATTGCCGGCGGGAACGCCAGGAGCCCGGTTCCCGCCAGCGTCAGGACGAGGCCGGCAAGGTGCCGGAGCCGTCCACCACGCCCGGGCATACGAACGGCCCGTGCCGGGGGTTCGGTCAGGCCGTCTCCCCGTCATCCGCCGTGAAGGCGAAGGACGGCGGCTCGGGATCGATGCAGGAGACCAGGATCGTCTGGCCGTCGAACAGGAACTCGACCGCGTTCTTCCCGTCGATCGCGCGGTCGAGGCCCGAGCCGCGCACCACCGGGATCGTCCGCTCCGCGAGACCGGCGACGGAGCCGATCACGATCGCGTTCAGGTGACGGTGGGTCTCGTCGCCATAGGCGACCTCCTGAGCGGCGGGCACGCTGGCATCGCCCGAGCCCAGATCGACCGTGACCCGGTCCGATACGAGGTCGGGATGGTCACCCTGCCGGACCGCCAGGGTCACCGTCAGCGGAAAACCGGTCTTGTTGATGAACTGCTTCGTCGGCATCGGCACTCTCCTCGGGCCCGGGGGCCCGTCCCGGTCTGGTGACGTCGGCTCGATCGCCTGCGCATCATGCGGCCGGGGCCGGATCGGTGACCGGTCCGGCGGCGGCATGATGTGGGATCACGATCACGATCACGAGCCGAGCTGCACCGTGAAAGTCTGCTCGGAGCGTCGTGCGACGCTGCGGGATGCGGCGCGTTGCACGACGCGGGGACATCGACGATCCGGAGCCTCACCCAACGGCATCGCGATCGGGCGGTACTCCCGGACGATCACGTCACCTGCCGCGTGGACAGGCTGAAATTGAATCCTGAGATGTCGAAGTCGACACCATTGTTGCGGTTCAGGGCGTCGTCCAGCGGCGACCCGCGGATGATGACGACGTATTGCTGACTCATCATGTCTCCGTCGACGGCGGCGATCAGCTTGATGCCGTTCAAATATATGTCGATGGTGTTGCCATAGTCATGCCACTCCGACTGGCCAGGGTTGAGATAGAAACTCTCCGTTCCGGCCGTATTGCGCGGATCGGCGCTGGCGCGGACGATGAGCGTGACGTTCATTCCGCGGGGGCTGCGATTGGTGAACAGCTTTCTGCCGGCCATCCTGGTCTCCTGATCGACGTCTGGGCCTGATTTCGAAGGATCGCCGTGCCGGCGCCCGTCACGCGGGATCCGCGCACCCGGTGCGGGCGCGGCGAGGCCGGGTCACGCGCATGCGCCGGTGCAGGCGGCAACCTGGCTCCTCGACAGGCGCAGGGTCGGGGTGTCGAGACGCGCGACGCCTTTGCAGCAGGTGACCGAGCCGTCCTCCCGGGCGACCTGCAGCCGGTAGGGAAATTCGGCGGGGTTCTCCTTGCCGATCACGATGTCGCGGATCGGCCGTTCGATCCGGACCGTAGCGGACGGGTCGTCCCGCGTGAGCGTGGCCGCCGCGTTCGCGAACATGACGTCCAGGGCGTCGATCTTCGGCGGGCCGTCGAAGATGCTCGTCGCGGCGCTCACGGTGAAGGTGGCCGGATAGGTGCCGTCGGGCACCGTGCCGGTGATCTCGTCGAAGAAGGCCTCCTCCATCGTCGCGGGCAGGCGCCCGGTGAAGACGATCTGCTCCGCGTAGCGGCCATCGAGCAGCGCGACGTCGACGTGGCCGGTGAACATCGGGTTCTCCGGAGCGGCGCTGAAGATCGCCGCCCAGAGGGCGCGAAACTGCGCGAAGCTGAGGGAGACCTCGTTGCGCAGGCCGTCGCGGAGGTCGATCGTGGCGTCGGCCTGCACGGTCGGGCTGCTCGCCCCCGCCCCGGCGGTCGGCAGCGACAGCGTGAAGCGGGTCGTCACGGTGTGGGCGTCCTGGAGCGACACCATCTGCGGCACCACACCGAGCTGGCCCCTCAGGTCCGCGGCCGCGGCCTCGATGCGGGTGAGATCGACGGCGGGAAGACCGTAGAACCGAAAGGTCGCCCGCACCTTGTCGAGCGAGGCGGCGCCGTCCGGCAGCGAGAATTGCAGCAGCGACACCGCCGGCGCGCCGTTCGGCCCCTTGGCCAGCTCGAAGCGATCCGGCAGGTAGAAGACGCGGCTGGGATCGCGGCCGTCCTGATAGTAGTTATAGGCTTTGTTGCGCCAGACGACTTGACACTGCCGGTATGAAGGCAGCGGCGGAACCGAAGCCCGGGTCGAGTAGGTGCAATCGAGCACGATGTATTGCCGCGGATATTCGGGGTCCGTGCCGGAGACCATCGAGAAGAAGGCGCCGGGCTGGTCGAACGGAATGTCGCCGACGGCGTTGAGCAGGCCCGCACGAATCGTCGCGTCCGACCAGGTCTCGCGGATGAAGGCCTCGCTCTGCTGCGCGGCCAGCGTCAGCCGCTGGGTGATCTCCAGGGCGACGTTGGGCGCGGTGTCGAACAGCATCCCGCGTGCGCGATCGAGGTCGGCGCCGGTCAGCCGCGCGGTCAGGCGCCAGAGGTTGCCGCCCTCGCGCGTCGCCGTCATCGGGATGACCCGGCCGTCGCCGCTCGCGTCGAGCCGCAGGGCGAAGGAGAGGCCGTCGACATACGGGCTGGCGGCGCCGACCGCTCCGGTGAGGGCGGCGCGGGGCTCGCCGCTCACGTGGACGCTCAGCGTTCCGTCGTCGGAGAGCGCGGTCTCGCCCGTCGCCCGCCCGCCCGCCATCTGCACCCCGGGCTGGAAGACGGGCAGGTAGTAGCGCGTCCCCGCGATGCTCTCCAGGACCGCTGCGCCGTCCAGGGCGGGGGACGGGGTGATGAGGGCGCCGCCGAGCTCGTCGCGGCGGGATCGGGACCGCAACACCCGGATGGTGGGTCGAGTCATGGCATGCTCCTCGGATTGTCCGTCCGGGCGCGGGGCGAGCCGGGCGGACGGAACGTGATCTGGATGGCGGGGGGCGCCGCCCGGTCGACGACGAAGGCGACGATGTTGTGGATGTCGGGCTCGCCGGGGCCTTCGGCCAAGGCGGCGGTCAGGCATTCGTAGGGCCCGAGGGCAATCCCCCGGGCGGCCGCCCGCCGGAGGATCTGCCACCGGACCGCCCGCTCGTCGCCGACGAGGTCGGGAGCGAAGGCGAAGAGCGAGAAGACCGGCGCCAGGCGCCGGCGGTCGAGGCTGGTGCTGAAGCCCAGGCGCGCATCGGGCAGGGCCGGGCCGGGATGGCGGAACTCGAACGCGTCGACGAGCCGGAGCAGGTCGGGCGCCCGCCGCTCAAGGCCGACCTGCGCCATGAGCCGCTCCAGGGACGCGACCGGCAGGCCGCGATGCGGTATCTCGAAATAGAGTTCGCGCCGGTCCGCCTCGCCCTCGCCGTGGAAGCCGGCGAGGGTGGGAGGCAGGGGCCGGTGGTCGCCCGCGGGCCAGCCGGCCTCGCCGAGATCCTCCGGCAGGGTGCCGGGGGGCGTCTCGACATAGACCTTGAAGCGCGGCGGGCCGCCCGCACGATGGCGGACGCCCAGCCACGCCCCCCAGGACAGGGGCTCGCGGGGCGTCCAGCCGTCGAGCGCCGGGCAGGCCCAGCCCGGATCGAGGGCCCGGATCCGGTCCCGGATGCGTGCGAGCCGGGTGCCGACCGGACCGCCGAGATCCACCGTGTATCGGAGATCGGCGCCGGAACAGGAGAATTCCAGCGGTCCGCCCCCCCGGTTCAGCACCGATGCCTCGGCCGGCAGGGGCGGAACGTAGCCGTCGAACAGCCCGGCGAGCGTCCGGGCCGCCTGCGCGGCCGCCTCCGGCGCGCAGGCCCGGATGGTGTCGAGCGCCGCGGCAGCCGGCTCCGGCAGGGCGGCCGCCACGGACGATGAGCGGGGGGACGGGCTCACGTCAGGGGGCCGACTTGACGCGGATGCGCTGCCCGGCGGTCGCCTTGTCGACCCGATAGGTCTCGCCGTCGAGTGGGGTCACCTCGTAGGCGAAGGTGAGCTCGCGCGAGCTGACC
>JAEWKL010000922.1 GCA_023386115.1 Pseudomonadota bacterium | reverse complement strand
CTTCGAGGTCGAGCCAGGCGGCCCGGGTGAGGGCGCCCTGAAGCGCCGCCCGGGATTTGGCCGCCCCGAGCTTCCCCCCGATCACGCGGCGCCGGCCGGCGAGGCCCAGAGCCTCGGCGAGGCCCGCCGTCACCGTGGCGTGGCAGATCGCGACCGCGTAGGCCGGCACCCGCCGCGCGTAGAAGACCGAGGCCAGACGCTCGGCCGAGGCCGTGAAGGCCGGGCCGAAATCGCCGCTCACCACCCGCACCCAGTGGGCCACCCGGGCCGCGTGCACCTCCGGATCGCGCAGGGCGTCCTGGATCTCCGGCCAGTCTCCGAAACGGGCGTTCCACTCGGCGAGGAGCCCCGGCAGGCGCTCGCGCGCGAAGCCGGCGAGGCCGCGCAGGCGGGTCCGGTCGTCCTCCGTGAGGCCGAAGGTGGCGAAGCGCCGGGCTTGCGCGGCGGTGACGACCGTCTGGTCCATGGCTCAGTTGCACCTTCTCAGGTCAACAACTGATGCGAGTGGTCCAATAAATTTTCGGTTACCGGCCAACAAATGAGGCACTAACACTGTGTCCCTCATCATCACCTGCTATGCCCTACGGACCGGCCGCCAGGCTGCGGGCACACTCGGCGATCTGCCGACGCAGCCAGGCATGGCGCGGGTGGCGCTCGACCCGGCGCGCCCAGACCAGGACCGAATGGGTGACGGGCAGGTCCGGATCCGCCGGCAGGGCCAGGCAGGCGACCGGATGCACCGTCGCGAGGGTGCGGGCGATCCGCTCGGCCATCACCGCCACCAGGTCGGAGCGCGCAAGGATCGGCGCCGCCGACAGGAACGGGGCCGCCATCGCGACCCGGCGCGGGGCCAAGCCCCGGCGGGAGAGGATCGCGTCGAGGAAGCCGACATCGTCGCCCGTCGAGGAGACGACGAGGTGCGACAAAGCCGCGAGACGCTCGTAGGTGAGCGGCTCGGCGAGCGCCGGATGCCCGCGCCGGCCGACGACCGCGAACCCGTCCCGGATCAGCGTCGTGGTGCCGAAGCGCTCGCCCTCGACCCGACCGGCGCCGACGATCGCAAGGTCGACGTCGCCGCGGTCCAGGAGGTCGTCGACCCGCACCGTCCCGCTCGGACTCATATGGAGGTGCAGGGACGGCGCCCGGTGTCCGATCCACTCGGCGATCGGCGCGGCCAGGACCACGGCGGCGGTGTTGTTGAGCACCAGGCGGAAGCTCGCGGTGGACGCGGCCGGATCGAACCGGTCCTGGTGCAGCGCGCCCTCGATCGCGGCCAGCGCCTGCCGCACCGGACCAGCCAGGTCGAGGGCCCGGGGTGTCGGGCTCATGCCCTCCGGCCCGCGCACGAACAATTCGTCGCCCAGGGCCCGGCGCAGGCGCTGCAGGGCATGGCTCACCGCCGACTGGCTCAGACCCAGCCGCTCCCCGGCACGCGTCACGTGGCGCTCGCGCATGATCGCGTCGAACACGATGAGCAGCTTGAAGTCGAACGCATCCCAGTTCACCGGTGCGTTGTAGCGGAGCGGAGCGGGCGGGAACAGGCGGGAACGGCCGGAGGGGCCGCGGCCCGAGGGCCTCGGCGAGCTGTCAGCCCCGCGGCAGGGCGAGCCTGACGACGCTCGAACAGGTGATCAGGATCAGCACGCTCATCAGGCAGAGCCAGCCCAGGGTGCGGCCCGGGTCACCCTTGGCCAGGTAGAGCGAGGCGACGACCGGCAGGAGAATCGCGGTCCACAGCAAGGTCATGGCTTCCTCCAGGGAGGGCCCGGTCCTGCCCCTGCGCCGCCCGCTCATCCTTGTCCTGCGTCAATGCGGGAGGCGGGACCGTCCCGCGGCGGCCGAGCCCCTCGGGACCAAGCTTGGCAGTTTGATCCTGATCAAGGTCGGGGTGGGCGGCACCGTGATGGTGGGCGCGCCGGCTTCGTCGGTGCCCTTTCCCCATATCCGGATCAGACGACATCCCATGTTCAAGAGGACCAACTTCGAGCGGATCTTCCTCCTTGCCGCTGCGCTCGTCCTCGGTGCGAACGGCGCCCACTCTGCCGATCTGCCGAGAGCCGCCCCGAGCCCGGACGTCGTGCCGGTGACGTGGTCGCCGTGGCTGGTGCGGCTGCGCATCCTCGGCGTCCTGCCCGATCCGGATGCGCGCCTCTCGGCCGCGGGCGTGCCGCTCGCGGGTGCGAAGGTCGGCATCACCGATGCGGTCATCCCCGAGCTCGACATCTCCTACTTCTTCACGAAGACCATCGCGGCCGAGCTGATCCTCGGCGTGACCCGGCACGGCATCCACGGCGCCGGCGCCCTGGCGGGCACCCGCATCGGCACCACCTGGATCCTGCCGCCCACCCTCACCCTGCAATACCATTTCGACGGCCTCGGGCCGCTGAAGCCGTATCTCGGCGCGGGCGTGAACTACTCGGTCTTCTTCGGCGAGCAGGAGCGGGGCGGTTTCACCGCCTTCCGCCTGACGAACAGCGTCGCCCCGGCCCTGCAGGCCGGCTTCGACTACATGCTCGACGAGCATTGGGGCATCAACGTCGACGTGAAGAAGATTTTCCTCGACACGAAGGTGAAGCTGAACGCCGGCGTGATCCGCGGCCGCGTCGACATCGATCCGTGGATCGTGGGTGGCGGCATTACCTACAAGTTCTAGAAGCTCTCTGCCTCGATGTGGCCCGGCGTCACGCTTCGCGAAGGCCGGGCTCGAAGGTGAACACGATCCCGGCCTTCTCCAGGGCGCGTCGCACCGCCAGGTCGGTGTCGGGACGCGGCCGGACGGCGGAGCCGGAATCCTCCCGCCCGGCGACGGTCGAGATCGAGACGTCCGCCAACTTGGCCAGATCCTCCTGCGACAGGCCCGCCTTGCCGCGGGCGACGCGGATCTGCTGGGCAGGCGTGACGTGCGTGTCGGCGGACGACGCGACGCTCGGCGCCGGGGCGGGTGTTTCGGGCGGGGGCGCGCCGTAGCGGGTCCGGCCCGAGACGTTCAGGCAGACCCCGACCCATTCCCGCGTCGAGCCGTCGCGGTCGAGGACCGGGGCGCCGCGGGCGTTGAGCCAGCGATAGATCCCATCCGCGCACGGGGCGCGGTCATCCGTGTTGTACGGCGCCGCGTGCTCGATCGCCCTCGTCCAGGCCGCGAGCGTCCGGGGTCGGCCCCCGGAATGAACGGCGTCGAGCCGGCCCAGGCCCTGCATCTCGGCGTGGCTCTGGCCGGTGAGCGCCGTCCATGGCGGCCTCCCGCTCGGTTGGCCATCGGCCTTGTTGACCCGGAACACCGACGCCGTGGCGGCGATCAGGGCGTCCGGCCGGTCGTGACGCTGCAACAGGGCGCGCATCGCGTCGTGGCATGGCCGGCTGACGAGGCTGCCGGCGCCGAAACGGCCGGCTCGCGAGCGTCTCGCCGCTGAGGCGAGGGGCACCTCGACGAAGGATCGGCGCCGGCCGGCCTCACAGCATCACCGGATCGGCGCCCCAAGAGGCGACGAAGGTGTGGTCGCGCACCGCGGCGACGCCGGGGATGCCTTCCGCCAGGGTCACCAGCGCGCGGCTCTCCGCCTCGTTGGTCACCGTGCCCCAGAGATGCACGACGC
>JAEWKL010000918.1 GCA_023386115.1 Pseudomonadota bacterium | reverse complement strand
GGCCGGCGCCGTCGCGGAGGCGTTGCAGCTCGGCGCCAGCGCCCGCGACGCCCTGGTGCGCCGCGCCCGCCGCCACGTCGAGACGCATTTCTCCCTCGAACTGATGCTGGCCGACACCCTGGCGATCTATGCCGAGCTGCTCGGCGCCGGTCCCGCAGGGGAGGGGCCCTGAGCGGGCGCCTGGCTCCGAGATGGAGATGCGGGGTTGCACATGCGGAGTCGGACTTGCGGGGTTGGACTTGCGGGCTGCTTCAGCCCTCGGCAACCAGTCCCGCTTCCGTGAGTTGACAAATCGGGCGATCTCGCCAAGGTGCTAGCGTACACCCGAGTATGCCCGCGCGGTGGTTCGGGACCGGTCCGGACAGGACATGGTCGGCGGGCCGCCGCCGGACGACGTGATTGAGGAGAATGAAGCCATTCGCAGACCTATGAGAGCCATGCCGGCCCCGCAGAAAGACGGGCCGCGCGCCAACCGGGACATCCGCGGCGTCCGCGAGGTGCAGCTCATCGACGATACCGGTCAGAACCGCGGTGTCATGGGCTTCTTCGAGGCGTTGCAGGTCGCCGAAGAGGCGGGCCTCGACCTCGTCGAGATCGCGCCGAACTCCGTGCCTCCGGTCTGCAAGCTTCTCGACTACGGCCGCTTCCGCTTCAACGAGCAGAAGAAGCAGGCCGAGGCGCGCAAGCGGCAGAAGACCGTCGAGGTCAAGGAGATCAAGCTCCGGCCCGGCATCGACAAGCACGACTACGAAGTCAAGATGAAGGCCGTGCAGCGGTTCTTCGAGGAAGGCGACAAGGTCAAGGTGACGCTCCGCTTCCGCGGCCGCGAGATGGCGCACCAGGACCTGGGTCTGCGCCTGCTCGAGCGCGTGAAGGCCGAGACGCAAGAGGTCGCCAAGGTGGAGAGCGAGCCGCAGCTCGAAGGCCGCCAGATGATCATGATCCTGGCGCCGCGCTAAAGGCACGGCGCCTCTCCGCGTTTTCGGCGCAGGACGGATCACGGAGCGCTCCGGGCGCGGGCTTCTTGTCCGAGAACACCCGCGCGGGGAGCATCGAAGGGCCGGGCATGTCCCGGCCCATCGCTTGTCTGCTTGAGCAGCGCGACCTTATTTCAGCAGGACCACCTGCGCGTCGCCAGTCCGGCGCACGACGTTCACGGTGACGTCGCTGCCGTGGCGGTGGATCAGCAGGTCGACGCGGCTGTCGCCGAGCTTCAGGTTGCGGATCAGCACATCGTCGAGGAAGGCCGGCAGGATCGGATCGCGGAAGCGGATCCGGTTGCGGTCGTGGCGCAGCTCCAGCCCGAGGCAGGCAGCCAGGAACGCGAAAGGCGCCGCCGCCGCCCAGGCCTGCGGGCTGCACGCCACCGGATAGTTGGTCGGCCCGCGCTGCTTGCGCTGGATGAAGCCGCAGAACAGCTCCGGCAGCCGCCGTCCCTCCTGGTAGAGCGAGGCGCCGTGCTGGCCCTCGAACACCCGGGCGGCCTCCGCCTTCAGGCCGTAGCGGGCGAGGCCGAGGGCGATCAATGCGTTGTCGTGCGGCCAGATCGAGCCGTTGTGATACGACATCGGATTGTAGCGCGCCTCGCCGACCGCGATCGTGCGCACGCCCCAGCCGTTGAACCCGTCCTTCGACATCAGCACCGCGGCGACGCTCGAAGCCCGCTCCGGATAGGCGATGCCGGTGAACAGCGCGTGCCCGGCATTCGAGGAGCGCACGGCGCAGGGGCGCTTCTCGCCGTCGAGCGCGAGGGCGTAGGTGCCGAGGTCGGGCAGGTAGAACTTCTCGTCGAAGGCCTCGCGCAGCCGCTCGGCCTCGCCCTTCAGGCGCTCGGACAGGACATCGTCGCCCATGAGGGCGGCGAGCTTCGCGGCTCCCTTCTTGGCGGCGTAGACGTAGCCCTGCACCTCGCAGAGCGCGATCGGTCCCTGCGCCATGCGGCCGTCGGCGTGGAAGATCGAGTCGTGGCTGTCCTTCCAGCCCCGGTTGGCCAAGCCCTTCTCGGTCTCGCGGGCATATTCGACGAAGCCGTCCTTGTCGCGGTCGCCGTACTCGTCGATCCAGGTGAGCGCCGCCAGGATGTTCGGCCAGATCGCCCGGATGGTCGCGAGATCGCCGGTCTGCTCGTAATACTGCCCGGCCAGCATCACGAAGAGCGGCGTCGCGTCGATGGTGCCGTAATAGAGGCGGAACGGCACCTCGCCGAGGATGGCCATCTCGCCGTTGCGGGTTTCGTGCAGGACCTTGCCGGGCTGGGCGTCGGCGGCCGGGTCGACGGTCGTCGCCTGCGTCGCCGCGAGGTGGCGCAGCACGCCCTTCGCGATCTCGGGGTCGATCCACAGCGTCATCATGGCGGTGATGATGCCGTCGCGGCCGAAGACCGTGCTGTACCAGGGGATGCCCGCATAGGGGTAGACGCCGTTCGGCGTACGGCTCAAGAGCATGTAGAGGTCGGCCGTGGCCCGGCAGGCGGCCTCGTTGAACTGGTCGTTCGAGCTCTCGATGGTGGTGATGTTGGCGGTGGCCTTGCGCAGGTCGCGGCGCGCGTCGCGATAGGCGAGCGCGAAGGTCATGCCCTCGCCCTTCGGGTGGCCGTCCTCCCGGCGCGGGCTCGGATAGGCCGCGTGCGTGAAGGGCAGGGCGCTGCCGACCACCGCCACGCCGTTCCGGCCGTGATCGACCGTGTCGCAGATCGCCCGCACGAAGATCGAGGCGCGGCCGCCGGGCTTGAGGCGGACCTCGAACTCGGCCCGGTGCGCCTCGAGCCGCACGGGCCTGGGGCCGAAGCGCAGGCGGGTGGTGCGCAGGCGGTGATCGAGCCCGTTATAGCGATAGGTCACCTCGTTCTCGGCCGTCACCGCGACGCTGCGAGTGCCGCGCACCTCGCGGTCGCTGCCGCGCACCTCGAACAGGTCGCGGAAATCGGCGTCGAAGGTCAGTGCGACACGCAGATGGCGCGGCTTGGTGTCGTAGTTGCGCAGGCCGATGCGGTCGTAGCAGGTGCCGCGAAACAGAAACTTGGTCCGCTCCAGGGCGATGATCTCGCGCGGGATGCTGGTCTCGTCGCCGGCATCCAGCCGGATGTCCGGCGTCGTCAGGTCGACCGAGAGCGCGCCGTTGTCGTCCTGCACCACCGAGCCGAGCAGCATCGGCCGCTGGCCCTCGACGGTCAGCTCAAGGCGCGACAGGAAGCGCGTGTCCTGGAAATATAGCCCCTCGGGACCCGGGACAACGCCGATATCGCCGTAGCTGTCGAGCACCGCGAAGGCGTCGCCGTGCTTGAGCGAGCGCAGCTGGCGCTCGACCAGCGAGGTCTGCGCCTCGATGTGGTATTGCGGCAGCGTCTCGTCGTCGGGGGCGGTCGCAACCATCGGCACGGCTTCACTCCTTGGGGCTTCGCTCCGCGAGGCGTCGCGGGGCGAGATATCATGGGAATCGGGGCGGAATCTCGGGGCTCCGGGCTGGGGGCCCAGGCAGCAGCGGGAGGGGGACCCGCGGCGATTCGCGGGTTCGACCCCACGCTAGAGCGAATGTGGGCCATCGTGCGGCGGGCACCAGGGGCGAGGTGGCGCGGGCCCGGCCCGGATTTCAGGCAGGGGCGGCGGAGCCGACGGGACCCGCCAGGGTACCGCGCCCTTTCCCGGACGACTGGAGCGTCAGCGAAAGGAGATCCGGGACAGGGGCCAGGGCTTACGAAAACGTCTTGAGCGAACGAGCGCAATGCCTCGCGCAATGCGAAAGGCCCGGCCCCCTCGCGGGGACCGGGCCTCGTGACGATCAGATGATGCGGCAGATCAGATCGCCCGGAGGACCGGACGCACCGTCGCGCCGTTGGCCGCGCCGTTGAGGGCGGAGGGCGCGCCGATGGTCAGGCCCGGGATCTTGATCGCGTCGAGATCACCCGCGAGCAGCGACTCGTAGGCGGCGACGTAGGAGCGGGCCATGACGCTCGCGGTGAAGCGGGTCTCGAAGTAGCGGCGCACGCCCTCGCGGCTCATGGCCTTGCAGGTCTCGACCGCGGCGATCGCCTGGTCCATCGAATCGACCACCACGCCCGACACGCCGTCCTTGATGACCTCCGGCACGGAGCCGTTGCGCCATGCGATCACCGGCGTGCCGGCCGACATCGCCTCGATCATCACCAGGCCGAAGGGCTCCGGCCAGTCGATCGGGAAGGCCAGCGCCAGGGCGTTGCCGAGGAAGTCGTGCTTCTGGTCCTCGTTGATCTCGCCGATATACTCGACCAGCGGGTGGTGGGTCATCGGCTCGATGACCTCGTCCCAGTATTCCTGATCGGCCTTGTCGACCTTGGCGGCGATCTTCAGCTTCACGCCGGAGGCCTTGGCGATCTCGATCGCGCGGTCGGGGCGCTTCTCGGGGGAGATGCGGCCGAGGAAGGCGAGATAGCCGCCATCCTTCGGGTTGGCCGAGAAGCGGCAATTCTCCGCCGGCAGGCCGTGATGGATGGTCTGGAGCCAATTGGCGTTCTCGGGCATCGGCCCGCGCTGGTGGTCGGAGATCGACACCAGGGGCATGCCCGTGAAGGTCCGGTAGACCGGCATGAAGTCCGGCACGTCGAGCCGCCCGTGCAGGGTGGTGACGCATTTGTGGTTCAGGTCCTCGAACAGCGGATACTGCAGGAGGTCGATGTGGAAGTGGATGACGTCGAACTCGTCCGCCCGCCGGCGCAGATGATAGAGCATGGCGAGGTGGCTGGCGACGTGATCGCGGATGCCGGCGAGCCTCAAGCCCTCCGGGCAGCAGGCGACCAGCTTGGCGCTCGTCTCCGAGTCGCCGCTCGCGAACAGCGTCACGTCATGGCCCTGCCGGACCAGCTCCTCGGTGAGCCACGAGACGACACGCTCGGTGCCGCCGTAGAACTTCGGCGGAACGGCCTCCGCGAGAGGGGCTACCTGGGCAATGCGCACGACGGATTCTCCTGAGACGCCAAACGGGGGGCGGTTCACGTTGGCGGGGATCAAGCAGGATGGGGCCTGAGCGGGACATGAACGAAACCGCGCACCCACGCTTATGGTTCCGGTGCGGCGCACAACGCCAGGGTGACGGCCCGGTCGTTCCCGCCTCACACAGGGCCGAGGCGTCCAACGATGCGACGATTGCATGGGACCTCAGTCCCTGCTATAGCGCGCGCCTCGCCGAACCGCCCGGCCGTGAGGGCTGCCGTGGCGGTTCGTGTCGCTCCACATCGTCGATCGAGCGCGATCGTCGGGACCCGCCCGTGGCGGATCCCCGGTGGAGTTCGCGTCAGGAGAGCAAAATGCCCAAGCTGAAGACCAAGTCGGGCGCCAAGAAGCGCTTCAAGATCACCGGGACCGGCAAGGTCATGTACGCCCAGGCCGGCAAGCGCCACGGCATGATCAAGCGGACCACGAAGCAGATCCGCAACCTGCGCGGCACGACCACCCTGTTCGAGGGCGATGCCGCCAACGTGAAGAAGTACTTCCTGCCGAACGCCCGGTAAGAGCCGGCTTCGCGAAGAAGACGCTTCGTCCCGAATCTGTTTCGTAGACTTTCCAGGAGATCACCATGGCCCGCGTCAAACGCGGCGTGACCAGCCACGCCAAGCACAAGAAGGTTTTCAAGGCCGCCAAGGGCTATTACGGCCGGCGCAAGAACACGATCCGGATCGCCAAGCAGGCGGTCGAGAAGGGCATGCAATATGCCTACCGCGATCGTAAGAACAAGAAGCGCAACTTCCGCGCCCTGTGGATCCAGCGCATCAACGCCGCGGTCCGTCCGCACGGCCTGACCTACTCGCGCTTCATCGACGGCCTGGCCAAGGCCGGCGTCCAGGTCGACCGCAAGGCCCTGTCGGAGCTCGCCATCCACGAGCCGGCGGCCTTCGTCGCCGTGGTCGAGAAGGCGAAGTCCGCCCTGCCGGCCGAGCTCGTCAAGGCGGCCTGAGGCCGACATTCGGCCCCGCCCCCTCAGGCGGGCCCGACCTGCCGAGACTGCACCATCACGGCCCGCAAGCGCGGGCCGTTTTGCGTTGTGCGGGTCGTTTCCCAGCACCGGGTTGACGGAGCGGGGCGGCACGTTGCAGGGCATCCGCGAGCCCCGATTGAGCAGACCATGACCGATCTCACCAGCCTCGAAACCGATCTCCTCGCCAAGGTCGCCGACGCCGCCGACGTGGCGGGGCTCGACGGCGTGCGCGTCGCGGCCCTCGGCAAGAAGGGCGCCGTCTCCGAGCTGCTGAAGACCTTGGGCACCATGAGCCCTGAGGCCCGCAAGGAGCAGGGCCCGCTGATCAACGGCCTGCGCGACCGGGTCCAGGGCGCGATCCAGTCGCGGCGCGACACCCTCGCCGAAGCCGCGCTGACGGCGCGCCTCGCCGCCGAGCGGGTCGACGTGACCCTGCCGGTGCGCGAGGGCCCCGAGACCCGCGGTCGCATCCACCCGATCACCCAGGTGATGGACGAGATCACGGCGATCTTCGGCGATATGGGCTTCTCGATCGCCGAAGGCCCGGATGTCGAGACCGACGAGCTGAACTTCACCGCGCTCAACTTCCCCGAGGGCCATCCGGCCCGGGAGATGCACGACACCTTCTTCCTGCGGCCCGACCGCGACGGCAAGCGCAAGCTCCTGCGCACCCACACCTCGCCGGTGCAGGTCCGCACCATGCGCAGCGTGCAGCCGCCGATCCGGGTGATCTGTCCGGGGCGCACCTACCGGCACGATTCCGACCAGACCCACACCCCGATGTTCCACCAGGTCGAGGGCCTGGTGATCGACCGCCAAGCGAACATCGCGCACCTGAAGTGGATCCTGGAGGAGTTCTGTAAGGCGTTCTTCGAGGTCGACTGCGTCAAGATGCGCTTCCGGCCGTCGTTCTTCCCCTTCACCGAGCCCTCGGCCGAGGTCGACATCCAGTGCTCCCGCAAAGGCGGCGAGATCCGCTTCGGCGAGGGCGACGACTGGCTCGAGATCCTCGGCTGCGGCATGGTCCATCCGAACGTGCTGCGGAACTGTGGTCTCGACCCGGACAGCGTCCAGGGCTTCGCCTGGGGCATGGGCATCGACCGGATCGCGATGCTCAAATACGGCATGCCGGACCTGCGCCCGTTCTTCGAGGCCGACGTGCGCTGGCTCGAGCATTACGGCTTCCGGCCGCTGGACATCCCGAGCCTGGTCGGCGGCCTGACCGGCTGACGTCACCGTCGAGAGGCGTCACCGTAAAGAGGCGGCTTGCCCCGAGAGGCGCATCATGACCGAGAGCGAGATTCTGGCGATCACCGACGAGGTCCTCACGCAGTACCTCGCCGCCTCCGGCTATGAGCGGGCCGAACTGCGCGCCGGCTACAACCACGCCGACGAGCCGTCGTTGTTCGTCACCGCCCATTTCAAGCCCGAATCGGGCTTGCTCGGGGGGGGCGAAGTCAACGCTGCACATGCGGCGCTCCGGATGGCTCTGTGGGGTAAGGGGGAGGAGCGCTTCCCCTATCTCGATTTCCGATTTCCCGGCGACGAGCCCATCGGAGACGACGAAGAAGATGAGTGTGACGAGGAAGAGAACGCCTGATGCCACGTCTGGGCAATTCCCTCGTCTACGATCTCCTGGAAGTCGCCGACACCCTGGCGGAGCAGCGCGGGCGCCTTAACCTGGAGAAGGCGGCGATGCGGCGCGCCGTCAGCGGCGCCTATTTCACCGTGTTTCACGGTCTCTGCTTCGTCTGCACCCGCGCACTCGGCCTGTGGCGGCGTGATGCGGCGGTAACGGAGCCGATCTACCGGCTGCTCGATCACGGCCAGGTCAGGCGGCGCCTGTCGGGGCGCGAGGCGGCCGAGCTGGGCCCGGTGATCGCCGGCATCGGCACCGCCTTCGCCGACCTACAAGAGCGCCGGCACCTGGCGGATTACAGTTCGCCGAGCCTGGAGGTCAGCCGCGACGTGACCCTTACCGTGGTCGCCCGCGCCCGCAAGACCGTCACCGACCTCGAATCCCTCGACGACGACCAGTGCCGCCGCCTGGCTGTCCTCCTCATCACGAAGACCCGGCTCGCCTGAGCCGAGAGGTTTAGCCCCATGAAATTCACCCTCTCCTGGCTCAAGGACCACCTCGACACCGACGCCTCCCTCGACCTGATCGTCGAGACGCTGACCCGCATCGGGCTGGAGGTCGAGCGCGTCGAGGACAAGGCCGCGGACCTCTCGGCCTATCGCATCGCCGCGGTGCTCACCGCCGAGCAGCACCCGAATGCCGACCGCCTGCGGGTCTGCACCGTCGAGACCGGCGAGGGCGCGCCCGTGCAGGTGGTCTGCGGCGCGCCGAACGCGCGGGCCGGCATGAAGACCGTGTTCGCGCCGCCCGGCACCTACGTGCCGGGCAAGAACATCACCCTGTCGGTCGGGGTGATCCGCGGCGTCGAGAGCCGCGGCATGCTGTGCTCGGGCGCCGAGCTCGGCCTGTCCGACGACCATGACGGCATTCTCGACCTGACCGCCGACGCGCCGGTCGGCCAGCCCTACGCAACGTTTGCCGGCCTCGACGACCCGGTGATCGAGATCAACCTGACGCCGAACCGGCCCGACTGCACCGGCATCCACGGCATCGCCCGCGACCTCGCGGCCGCCGGCATTGGCACCCTGCGGCGCGAGCAGCTGGCGCCCGTGCGCGGCGAGGGGGCCTGCCCGGTCGCCGTCACGCGCGACTTCGCTCCGGAGGACGCGCATCTCTGCCCGCTCTTCGGCCTGCGGCTGGTGCGCGGCGTCAGGAACGGCCCTTCCCCCGAATGGATGCGCCGGCGCCTCACCGCGATCGGCCTGAGGCCGATCAATGCGCTCGTCGACATCACCAACTACGTCACCTTCGACCGCGGCCGGCCGCTCCACGTCTTCGACGCCGCCAAGGTGAAGGGCAACCTGACGGTCCGACGCGCCAGCGAGGCCGAGGAGATCGTGGCCCTCGACGGGCGCACCTACCGGCTCGACGACGGCGTGATCGTCATCGCCGACGAGGCCGGCGTCGAATCGATCGCCGGCATCATGGGCGGCGAGCATTCGGGCTGCGACGAGGGCACGACGGACGTGCTGATCGAATCGGCCCTGTGGGATCCGCTCACCATCGCCCGCACCGGCCGGCGCCTCGGGATCGTGACCGATGCCCGCTATCGCTTCGAGCGCGGGGTCGATCCGGCCTTCGCCCTGCCGGGCCTGGATCTCGCGACCAAGCTGGTGCTCGACCTCTGCGGCGGCAGCCCGAGCCAGGCCACCGTCTCGGGCGAGGTGCCGGACACCGACCGCATCATCGACTTCCCCTGGACCGAGGTGCGCCGGCTGTCGGGCCTCGACCTGCCGCGGCCCGAGATGAAGGTGACGCTGGAGTCGCTCGGCTTCCACGTCGCCGGCACGGGCGACCGGGCCAAGGTGCTGCCGCCGTCCTGGCGTCCCGACGTCGAGGGCAAGGCCGACCTCGTCGAGGAGATCGTGCGCATCGCCGGCCTCGACCGGATCGAGCCGAAGCCCCTGCCGCGGATCGAGGCGACCGTCATCCGCCCGGTCCTGACCGTGATGCAGAAGCGCACCCGGCAGGCCAAGCGCGAATTCGCGGCGCGGGGCCTCGTCGAGGCGGTGACCTGGTCGTTCATCGCCCATGGCGACGCGACGCTGTTCGGCGGCGGCAAGCCCGAACTGGCGCTCGCCAACCCGATCGCCGCCGATCTCTCGGACCTACGCCCGAGCCTGGTGCCGGGCCTCGCCCGCGCCGCGCAGCGCAACGCCGACCGCGGCTATGGCGACGTCGCGCTGTTCGAGGTCGGGCAGTGCTTCGCCTCCGACCAGCCCGAGGGCCAGACCACCAAGGCGACGGCGCTCCGCCGCGGCTCCGCCCGCCACGGCGGCGCCGGCCGGCACTGGGAC
>JAEWKL010000898.1 GCA_023386115.1 Pseudomonadota bacterium | reverse complement strand
GCCTCGCCCTGCGCCAGGCCTTCGGCGTCGGGCAGGGTTGCGCCTGCGACGACGCGGCGTGACCCTCACGCCGCCGGCAGGGCCTGGTCCGCCGTCGCGGGATCGCCCCGCGGTGCCAAGGGACCGCTGAGGGGAACGTTGCCGCGGCCGGTGCGGCGGCGCTCCGTCGCCTCCTGCATGAGGATGTGCGCGTACTCCGTCAGGGTCTCGCCGAGATCGGCCAGGGTGTCGGCGGTGGTCTCCTGGACGTTGGTGGCGTGGCAGGCCACGTCCACCAGGCCCTCCATGAGGCCGACGATCTCGCTCAGCGCCCGGACCAGGGGCGGCAGGATATCGGCCATCTCGTCGATCGTCGGCGGGGTGCGGTGGGTCATGATCTCTCTCGCTGTCTCTCGCGCGCTGTTGCGCGCTGTTCCCGGGGCGGCCAGGTCAGGCCTCAGGCATGTCAGGCCATCAGGCATGTCAGGCCCTCAGGTAGGTCGGCGCGGTCGGGGCCAGGACCGAGGCCCGGGTGCCCCGGATCTCCTGCAGCTTGCGCAGGGTGCGGGCGTCGAAGCGGGCCTCCACCGCGATGATCCGCTCGCCGTCGATGTCCGCCGGCACGCCGAGCGGCACCGCCCGGAAATGCAGCTGGAGGACGTGGAGCAGGTAGAGGATCGGCATCTGGGCGAGGAAGCACGACACCCCGTTCTCCAGGCCCCATTCGACGATGCCGGTCATCACCTCGAGGGTGACCGGGTGGTTCTTGCCGCGGGTGCGGTGGCTCGGCGCCACCGCCTGGCGGGTCCATTCCCAGATCTGCGGGCCGGACGGCCGGTCGCCCTCGCACAATTCCGGCAGCACGTCCGAGAGCAGGTGCGGCCGGGTCGTCGGCAGCAGCCGGCTGTAGCCGATCACCTGGCCGCTCTCGATCGCCAGGAAGTGGGCGGCGTGGGCGGTGTCGAACTGATCGATCTCCCGCCCGTCCGGGCGGCGCAGGGCATTCCACCCCTTCTCCTCGACGAAGACCCGGTGACGCAGGCGCCAGACCTCCTCCATCTCGGCGGCGTAGCGATCCTGGTTGGCGGCGGTGACGACGTGGATCATGGACGCAGGCTCCTTGTCTCGGAACCTTTCTCCGTGCTCTGACAGCACAACCGTACTGGGAAATTCCCTAGGAACGCCGTCCAGGGGTGGGCGAGGAGGCGTGATCCGCGCCGGCCCGCCCCCCGTCCGGCCAGGCAATCCGTCGCGCCGCGAACCGGAAGGCCAGGCTTGGTGTTGACCCTCCGGAAAGAGCCGGAGAGGTCGAATGTCGATGCCGTTGACCCGCACCATCGCCCTGACGGCGGCCGTCGTGCTTCTGGGGCCGTTCGGGCAGGCGGGTGCGCAGGGGAGCGGGCAAGGGGCCCAGCAAGGGACCGAGCGGCAACGCCTGGCCTGCATGACCGACGCCATGACGCTGTGCGCGAGCGATGTCCCCAACACGCGGCGCATCGAGGCCTGCCTGCGCCGGAACTACGCCAGCATCAGCCCGCCCTGCCAGGGAGAGCTCGATGCCGCCCGCGCCGCCCCGGCATACCGCCGCTGATCCCGCTCTCGACGGAATCCCGCGTCCTCGTCGAGGTCCTCCCGCCGGCGAGCGATGGGTGGCGAGGCTTCGGTCCGCGGGCTAAGCTCGGGCGTGCGGCGCCAGCGGGATCAACCCACCGGCGACCGCGCGAACGGGAGAACGCTCATGGTGGGGACGGAGAATTGCTCGCGGCGGGTGCTGCTGGCGGGCCTGACGGCGGGCCTGGCGATGCCGGCCCTGGCGGCCGGAACGGGGTCGGCGCAGGCCGCGGACGAGAGCGAGGCGGTGGCCCGCCAGCTCGAGGCCCTGCGGGTCGCGATCGTGGACGGCGACGCCAAGGCGCTCGACGCCCTCACCCATCCGCAGATGAGCTACGGTCATTCGAGCGGCCGCAAGATCGAGACCAAGGCCCAGTTCATCGCCAGCCTCGCCGGCAAGACCAACTACAAGTCGCTGACCTTCTCCGAGCAGTGGATCCAGGTCGTCGGCGACACCGCCATGGTCCGCCACGTCTGGGACGGCGCCGACATCCTGCCCAACGGCGAGACCGGCCGCTCCTACATCGCGGTGATGCAGGTCTGGCTCAAGGACGGGGGGCAGTGGCGGCTGCTCGCCCGGCAGAGCTGCCCGCTCAAGCCGGCCTGATCGCCGGACGGGAGGCGCCGGTGCCGGAACCAACCGGCGAGATCACCGGACGGGCTCACGCGACAAGACCACCTGGTTCGATCCCACCTGGTTCGATCATCCGGAACGACGGCCAAGCTCGGGCGTTTTCGCTCGCCGCACCGACCCTCGGTCGCGGCGAAGCGGGAGCGTGGGCGGTGCGGTCCGACCGGCAGGTGAGCACGATCAGATTGGTGGTCGAGGCCGTCCGCCTCGCCGCCAGCCTGGCCGTCAAGGAGATCACGCTGTTCTCCGACGAGGTCGACCGGATCGTCGGGGTCGTCTCGGGCTGGACCCTGTGGGGCGGCGCGATCCTGCTCCTCGCCTGCGTCAGCGGCTTCCTGCTGCTGATGGCCCTGGTGAAGGGCCTCGGGGCGCTGATCGGCTCGGAGGCGATCGCCGCCGTGATCGGGGCGGCGCCCTTCGCTCTCGCGGCCCTCCTGCTGACGCTGTGGGGCCTTCGGAAGATGGACCTGCGGCGGTAGGGTCAAGCCGGACGAGGCTGGTCCGGACGCGCCAGGGCGTCCTGTGCATCGGCCACCGACAGAGCAGGAAGCACCTCTTCACAGCGCGCGATGTGCGGGACCGAGCCCTCCCTCGTGCGGGGAGTCGCGCCTCCGCCACCGTCATGCGCGGTGAGCATGGCCGTTACGCGAGGCGTCCGGTTGCGGTGTGCGCCGCAACATGAGAAAACGTTTTCGCACCGCAGCGATGGCGTCGCGGCGGTGCAGCCCTCTTTGGGCGTTTCCTCCCTAGACTTCGGGCCGCCTCGCAAGGGCGGCCTTTTTTCTGTGTGGTCAGGGTCATACCGGACCGGGATGTGTCCGACAAGCACAATCCTGCATATCGGGCGAGGGCTGGAACGATCCTGCATGCGGTGGTTGCGCAGGCAGGATCGACGTTTCGCAGGTTGTGCCGTCGGGACGCGTCGGTGCGCTACTTGGCCAGGAACGCCGCGATGTTGCGGCGGATGCGGGCGAGCGGCGGCTCGCTCGTGTCCGGCAGGGCGAAACGTTCCCCCGTGATGGTCTCGAAGGCGCTGACATAGGTGGCGGCGGTGCGCAGGACCACGTCGGGCGGGATCTCCGGGACCGGATCGCGGTAGGGGTCGCAGCGGGCCGCGACCCAGTTGCGGACCACGTCCTTGTCGAAGCTCTCCGGCAGGGTGCCGGCCGCCAGATGCTCCGGATAGCTCCGCGCGAACCAGTAGCGGCTGCTGTCGGGGGTGTGGATCTCGTCGGCGAGCACGATCCGTCCGTCGGCATCGGTCCCGAACTCGTACTTGGTGTCGGCGAGGATCAGGCCGCGTTCCGCCGCCATCGCCTGGCCGCGGGCGAACAGCGCAAGAGCCGCCTCCGACAGGGTGCGCCACTGCGCCTGCGTCAGGAGCCCCCGCTCCAGGATCTCGGCCGCGGAGAGCGGCGCGTCGTGGTCGCCGTGGCCGGCCTTGGTGGTGGGGGTGATGATCGGCTGCGGCAGCGTCTCGTGCGGGCGCATCCCGTCCGGAAGGCGGTGGCCGTACATCTCGCGCTGGCCGGCCTTGTAGAGGGTCAGGATCGAGGTCCCGGTGCTGCCGGCGAGGTAGCCGCGCACCACGATCTCGACCGGCAGGATGGTGAGCCGCCGGCCCACCACCACGTTCGGGTCGGGATAGGCGAGCACGTGGTTGTCGCAGATGTCCCGCGTCTTCTCGAACCAGTAGCGCGCGGTCTGGGTCAGGACTTGGCCCTTGAGCGGGATCGCCGCCAGTTCCCGGTCGAAGGCGCTTAGGCGGTCGCTGGTGATCAGGATGCGCCGGCCGTCGGGCAGGTCGTAATTGTCCCGCACCTTGCCGCGGTAATGCCCGGGCAGCTCCGGCAGGGTCGCCTCCGGCAGGACGTAGTCGGAAAAGGGCGCGAGCTCGGCCGCCTGCATGATCACACTCCGCTATCCGCGCCCTTGAGGACCCTCGCGCGCTGCGCTCCTGCCTATCGCCGGTGCCGGGCCGCGATCAAGCCGCCGGCGCGGGCGGTCCTCTACCAGTAGAGCTGCGCTCGCCCGATGAACGCATCCGCGTCGATCGTCCGGCGGTTGAAGTTCAGGCTCGCCGGCGACGGCGAGGTGTGGGAGCGGACGTAGTCGAACACGAAGCGGATGTTGCGGTCCGGGTACCAGTTGATGCCGGCGGTGAAGTCCTGCTCGATGCCGCCGCGGATGCTGCGGTCCTCGAGATCGATGGCGCTGTAGCGCAGGCCCAGCTCGAACACGCCGGTGCCGCCGCGGCTGACCCGCTGCGCCTCCTCGACCTGCACCCCGCCGAACACCGCGTATTCGGTGGCGTAGTTCGGGGCGATCACGTAGCGCCGACCCTTGCCGTTGAGGAGCAGGCCGGCCTGGATGTAGCCGCCCTGGAAGCTCAAGGACGGCGCGCCGCCGAAGCGGCCGATCTCGGTCAGGATGTACTCGGCCTGGAGCCGGAACGGCCCGGTCTGCCAGGCCGCCTCCAGGCCGACGCGGCCGATGCTCGCCGCGTCGCGGATGCTGCCGGTATTCACGAAGGGCCGCGCGAACAGGAACGCCTCGGAGCGGTTCGACAGGGTGAGCGCGCTGCCGTCGCTCGGCAGCGAGCGGTAGCTGCCGGCGAGCCCGACATGCAGGACGTCGTACCCGTCCTGGCTGAGATAGGGCGCGTAGGTGATCCGGGTGGTCGAGGCGATGCCCTGGTCGCCGATGGCGGCGTTGTTGATGTTGCCGCCGAACACGCTCGTCACCGCGGTCCAGTTTTCGCCGTGTGTGCCGATGGCGAGGCCGAAGTTGCGCGCCGGCGCGAAGGCGTCGGCGAGCGAGCGCTCGGCGAACAGGGTGTTGTTGTCGGAGATCAGCTGGTTGAGGCTGAACGGCTCCTTCATGTTGCCGATGGCGACGATGACGTCCTTGAAGCCCTTGTAGGCGACGACGGCGTCCTGGATGGGCCGGACCGGATCGGCGAAATCGTACTGGAAGGCGAGTTCGAGCTCCTTGCCGAGCGTCAGGTAGCTCTCGATCCAGGAGCGGCGCACGGCGATCGGCGTGTCGAACACCGTGCCGAAGCCGCGCTGCTGCACCCGCCCGGTGCCGAAATCGAGCTGCAGGCGCCCGCCGATCCGCAGGGTCGCGGCATCGTCGGGAAACTTCAGGGTGATCCCCTTCTCGTCGATGGTCAGGCGCTCGCCGAAGGGGCCCGGCGGCCCCTCGACGGCGGCGGCGGGCAGGCTGACGGATGCGAGCAGGAGGGCGGCGAGCGGCCAGGATGAACGCGAAGGCGTGCAGGTGCGGTGCGGCATGTCCGGGTCCTCGCGGCAGCGACGCGCGACGCTGCCTGTTATTCCATGACGGCGCTGCGACCTTTGGCAGGGCCGGCCTCGTTCGGCGGCCGGTGTGGCGTCGCCGCTACGCTGACGCGATGGCGAACCGTCGCGTCACCTCCGGGGTTGTGTCGGGGACGATCGAGGACCCTGCATGCCCCCCGCCATCGACCGCCGCACCTGCCTGTCCGGCCTCGCCGCCCTCGCGCTGAAGACGGGTTCTGCCCGGGCCCAGACCGGACAGCAAGACCAGAACAGCCAAGCCGGCCGCTCCGACACCCTCCTGGTGATGGAGAAGGGCGATCACGCGTTGAGCTTCTACGAACTCGCCAGCGGCCGGCGCACCGGCCGGGTCGAGCTGCCGGGCGAGTACCCGCACGAATTCGCCGTCGATCGGGCCGGGACCCGCGCCTATGTCGCCCTCTACGGTGCCAAGTCCTCGACCACGCCGGGTCCGGGGGGCGATGCGGTCTACGTCGTCGATCTGGCCGCGCGGAGCCTCGCCCGCACCATCGCCTGCGCGCCGTTCCGGCGCCTGCACGGGCTGCGCCTGGACGCCAGGGACCGGCTGTTCGTCCTGAGCGAGGACCGCGACGTGCTCCTCGGCTTCGACGCGCCGGCGCGGGCCGAGCGGCCGGACCGAGCGGTGGGGACCGGAGGCATCAAGGGCCACCTCTTCTCCCTGTCGCGGGACGGCGAGACGGCCTACGTCGCCAACATCCTGTCGAACACCATGAGCCGGATCAGGCCCTTCGCGCCGGCCGAGGCGCCCCGCATCGCCGCGACCGGGCTGTGGCCGGAGGGCAACGCGCTCTCCCCCGACGAGGCCACCCTCTACGTCGCCAACCGCCGCAGCGCGACCCTGACCGCGCTCGCCACCGAGGCGATGGCGTTGACCCGCACCGTCCCGACCCGTGGAGACGTGGTGCGGGTCGATTGCGGGCCGGAGGGCGACCTGATCCTGGCGAATTACGCCGAGAGGAGCCTGTCGCTCCTCGATCCCGCGCTCAAGGAGATGGCAACCGTCCCGCTCGGGGCCGCGCCGGTGGCGCTCGCCCGCCATCCGTCGAGCCCGCTCGCCTTCGTGGCCCTGGAGGGCGACCGGATCGCGGTCGTCGACCTCGACGGGCGGCGCGTCCAGGGCACTCTCGCCACCGGGCGCGAGCCGGACGTGATGGTGCTGCTGCCCGGATGAGACCGGGGGCTGGATGGCCCCCGATCGGGATCATGCGGTGTCCGAACGAGTCGTTCGGACACCGTGTCAGGCCGCCCGCATCGGCCGCTTCGGCGGCTCGAACACCGTGGCGTAGTGGGTGCGGCACCAGCGCTTGCCGGTGAGCACCCGGCAGCCGCAGACGCGCTTCGACTCGATCGCCGTGCCGTCGCCGTCGGCCCAGAGCGGGAAGGTGCAGTCGAGCAGGCCGGCCTTGAGGAACAGCACCCCGTCGCCGCCATCGGCCGCGGCCGCCGGCACCCGGCGGGACATCGGCAGCGCGACGACGCTGCCCTCGGCCGCGTCGACCGGCGCGAGGGCGGAGGTCAGGGG
>JAEWKL010000807.1 GCA_023386115.1 Pseudomonadota bacterium | reverse complement strand
CCCCGCGGCGGGACTGCGCCCCGGCCCGGCCCCTGCTGCCGCAGGGGCCACCCTCCCCCGCAGAGGGGGGAGGGTTCGGGCGGCAGCGCCTCACCCCCGCGCGGGGAACCCCTCCTCGAACCGTACCGCCTCACCGCGGGACGGCTCGGCGAGCGTGCCCTCCCACATCACCGCCTGGCCCCGCACCACCGTGCCGACCGGCCAGCCGGTGACCTGGCGGCCGTCATGGGGCGTCCAGCCGCATTTCGAGGCGATCCAGGCGTTCGTGATGGTCTCGCGGCGCTTGAGATCCACCACCGTCACGTCGGCGTCGTAGCCCACCGCGAGGCGGCCCTTGCGGGCGATGCCGAAGGCGCGCTTCGGCCCGGCGCTGGTCAGGTCGACGAAGCGCTGCAGCGAGAGACGGCCCGCCGCGACATGGTCGAGCATCACCGGCACCAGGGTCTGCACGCCGGTCATGCCGGAGGGCGAATCCGGATAAGGCTTCTGCTTCTCCTCCAGCGTGTGCGGCGCATGGTCGGAGCCGAGCACGTCGGCCACCCCTTGCGACAGACCCCACCACAGCCCGTCGCGGTGGGCGGCGTCGCGCACCGGCGGGTTCATCTGCACCAGCGTGCCGAGGCGGGCATAGGCCTCGTCCCCGTCGAGGGTCAGGTGGTGCGGCGTCAGCTCGCAGGTCGCGACGTCCTTGTGCTGGCTGAGGAACCGCATCTCCTCCCTCGTCGAGATGTGCAGGATGTGGATGCGGGCTCCCGTCTCGCGAGCGATGCGCACCAGGCGCTCGGTGGCCTTCAGCGCCGCCTCCGGCGAGCGCCAGACCGGGTGCGAGGACGGATCGCCCGGCACCCGCAGGCCCTTGCGCTCGCGCAGCATCGCCTCGTCCTCGGCGTGGAAGGCCGAGCGGCGGCGGGTGCGCTTCAGGATCTCGGCGATTCCGGCATCGTCCTCGACGAGGAGCGAGCCGGTGGAGGAGCCGATGAACACCTTGATCCCGGCCGCGCCCGGAAGGCGCTCCAGCTCGGCCACGTCCTTGGCATTGTCGTGCGTGCCGCCGACCCAGAACGCGAAGTCGCAATGCATGCGGTGATGGGCGCGCCTCAGCTTGTCCTCGAGCGCATCCGGGTTCGTCGTCTGCGGCACGGTGTTCGGCATCTCGAACACCGCGGTGACGCCGCCCATCACGGCGGCGCGCGATCCGGTCTCCAGGTCCTCCTTGTGGTCGAGGCCCGGCTCGCGAAAATGCACCTGGCTGTCGATCACGCCGGGCAGGAGGTGGAGGCCGCGGCAATCGAGGATGCGGCCGGCGTCAGCCCGCGACAGGTCGCCGATGGCGGCGACGCGCCCGGCCGTCACGCCGATATCGGCCAGACCCTCGCCGTCGTGATTGACCACGGTGCCGCCGCGCAGGAGGAGGTCGAAGCTCTGGCTCATCGTCGGGGTTCCCCTCGTCCGCAATCCGCGTTCGCGATCCGCGTTCTCCCGGTGCCCCGATTGAGGGCCGGGCGCAGGCGGCTTATGTCAGCCCCGCCCGCGGTTCAAGCAAAGGACCCCCGATGCCGCTTGCCCTCCTGCCGGACCGTGCCGTCGTGGCGGTCACCGGCGCCGACGCGTCGAGCTTCCTCCAGGGTCTCCTGACCTGCAACGTCGAGACCCTGCCCGAGGGCGAGGCCCGGCTCGGCGCGCTGCTCAGCCCGCAGGGCAAGGTCCTGTTCGACTTCCTGGTGAACCGGGTCCCGGACGGTTTCCACCTCGACACCGCCCGCGACCGGGCGCCGGATCTCGTCAAGCGCCTGACGCTCTACAAGCTCCGGGCCCAGGTCGCGGTCCAGGCGCTGCCGCTCGCGGTGGCGGCGGGCTGGGGCGCTGAGGCCCCCTCCCCGGCCCTGCGCGACGGGCGCCTCGCCGATCTCGGCTGGCGGCTCCACACGCCCGAGGGCGAGGCTCCGGCGGCGGAGGCCGATGCGGCCGCCTACGCGGCTCACCGCATCGGGCTCGGCGTGCCGGAGGGCGGGGCCGATTTCGCCTTCGGCGACGCCTTTCCGCACGAGGCGCTGATGGACCAGCTCGGCGGCGTCGACTTCAAGAAAGGGTGCTATGTCGGCCAGGAGGTGGTGTCGCGGATGCAGCATCGCGGCACCGCCCGCACCCGCATCGTGCCCCTCGTCTATCGCGACGGCGACGCGGCTCCGAGCGGCGAGCCGGTGACGGCCGGCGAGCGCAGCCTCGGCCAGACCGGCAGTGGGGCGGGCGCACGCGGCCTGGCGATGCTGCGCATCGACCGGCTCGGCGAGGCGCTGGCGGCCGGGGAGACGGTGTCGGCCGGGGGACGGGCAGTGGAGGTCGAGAAGCCGGGTTTTGCGAGTTTCGCGTGGCCGTCCATCGGAGAGTAGAAGGCCACCAAGGTAGACCGCGACCGGTGTCCTGCCCTGAATGACGGCAGCGATGTCCGATTGATCCTCCAGTGGCGTTCA
The DNA here is from genome assembly GCA_023386115.1 of Pseudomonadota bacterium. Taxonomy (GTDB): domain Bacteria; phylum Pseudomonadota; class Alphaproteobacteria; order Rhizobiales; family Beijerinckiaceae; genus Methylobacterium. Next base: position 5,853 of record JAEWKL010000807.1, on the reverse strand, counting down.
GTGACAGCCATGCGCGCACTGGCAAAGATGCCTCGAGCGCGCAGGCATTGACAATTTATTGTAATACACAATATTTTCGATAATTATCGCGAGCATGCCGACAGGCCTGCATTCGCAGGAGCACGTCGATGTGTTTCGATTTTATCAAAGCAAGTTGTTTGTCGATATTTTTATGTATTTTCATCCATTGCGCAGCCATTGCCAAGGATCTCAATGCAACACAACTTGGCTTGATCCGAGAGACTGCGTCGGATATTTGCAATACAGTGCGCGAAGCAAAAGGCCAGAAGACCGAAGCCCAGATCGCCGGCGATGTCAAAGCTCAATTGGGTGGATTAGCGGGGAAACTCGCGAATGTCGGCTTGGACGGGAAAATCTCAGCTCGCCGCGAAGCTTTCGAAGGGTTGTCGCAGGAAGCCATGGGCGGAATGCTCCAAGAAGATCGCACATGCAGGGAGCGTCTTTTCTCAGAAATGTTTGCAGTTGTTGCGCGGGAACCTAGCGATAAGGGCCAGAATAGAAGCGATGCTCCTAAAACTGACGGCGAATTGCCCGGCCCTCGCACGGACAGGATCGTCAACTCTCTGATGGGAGAATGGGTTGGCTCTGTCGTTTGTAAGGATGGCCGCAGTTTTCTCCTGACTCTGACCGTTGAGAAACAGGCGGGTGATACGGCTTCGGGGACGGCCGTCTGGAGCGGCGGAACGTCGGGCAAGGCCAGCGTCAGGTTGGCCCCCAGCCCCAACTCGCAGGAACCGTCCTCATACGTTTACGTCACCGATCGATGGAATGCATATTCTTATAATCTCAAAAAAATAAGCAAAAATAAATTCGTCGGTCAGTCCATGGGTACAACCAAATGCGACATCGCCCTAGAAAGGTGAGCCAGCCGGCATCTCCACCGCATGGCGGAGGATGCGCAGCGGCCGGAAACAGGGGCGGTTCGATATTGGAGGCACAAAAAAATCGATCGTTCCGGGGCGCGACCTCCTCGTGTCAGGCTGACGCGTTGATTGCGTCGCCTCGATCGTCCGCGGCTGCCTCCATCTGGGCCGGCCACACCGCCTGGAGCACGAACACCCGGATCGCCGAGGACAAGTTCTGTTCGCCCCTGTCCGCGTCGATCCGCCCGACGAGCGCCTGAACCGAGAGGCCCCGCGCCAGGGCGAGCTGGCGCAAGGCCTCCCAGAACGCCGCCTCGAGGGAGACGCTGGTGCGGTGACCGGCGATGACCAGGGAGCGCTTGAGCAATCCGCCGTCCGGCAGAGCGCCCGCCGGCAGGCTCATGCCTCGGTGTCGGGATTCTTCAGCCGGTGGCCCTCGTGCCGGGCGGCCTCCAGGCTCTTGCGGGCCTCCTCGCGGGTCTTCGCCGCCTTCGGGCGGCCGAAGACGACGCGGTTCTCGCTCGCCTGGGCCTCCTTGGCGGCCCGCTCGCGGGCCTTGCGGACCTGCTTCAGGTTGATGATCTCGGCCATGACCCGATCCTCCGCGCCCCCGCGATCCTGGAAACGCCCCGCGCGGCGATAAGCTGCGCAGGACGGATGTCAGATTGCGGTTATTCCGCGCTCGGCGCCAGCATGTCCTCCGGCCGCACCACCGCGTCGAACTGCGCCTCGGTGACGTAGCCGAGGCGCAGGGCCTCCTGCTTCAGCGTAGTGCCGTTCTTGTGCGCGGTCTTGGCGATCTCGGCGGCCTTGTCGTAGCCGATGGTCGGGGCGAGCGCGGTGACGAGCATCAGCGAGCGGCTCATCAGGTCGGCGATGCGGTCGTGGTTCGGCTTGATGCCGACGACGCAATTGTCGGCGAAGCTCACCGCGGCGTCGGCGAGGAGCCGCACCGATTGCAGCACCGCGTTGGCGATCACCGGCTTGTAGACGTTGAGCTCCAGGTGGCCCTGGCTGCCGGCCATCGACACGGTCGTGCCGTTGCCGATCACCTGGCAGCAGACCATCGTCATGGCCTCGGCCTGGGTCGGGTTGACCTTGCCGGGCATGATCGAGGAGCCGGGCTCGTTCTCGGGCAGCGAGATCTCGCCGAGGCCGGAGCGCGGGCCCGAGCCCATCAGCCGGATGTCGTTGGCGATCTTGAACAGGCCGCTCGCCAGCGCGTTGAGCGCCCCTTGCGTGAACACCAGGGCGTCGTGGGTCGCGAGCGCCTCGAACTTGTTGTCGGCCGAGGTGAAGGCCAGCCCGGTGAGCTCCGCCACCTTGGCGGCGAACTTTTCGGCGAATTCCGGATGCGCGTTGAGGCCGGTGCCGACGGCGGTGCCGCCCTGAGCGAGCGCCAGCACGCCCGGCAGCGTCGCGCCGACGCGGGCGCCGCCCAAAGCCACCTGCGCGGCGTAGCCGGAGAATTCCTGGCCGAGCGTGACCGGGGTCGCGTCCTGGAGGTGGGTGCGGCCGATCTTGACGATCTCGCCGAACTCATGCGCCTTGGCGTCGAGGGCGGCGTGCAGGTGCCGGAGCGCCGGCATCAGCCGGTCGTTGATCTCGCGGGCCACCGCGATATGCATCGCGGTCGGGAAGACGTCGTTCGAGGATTGGCCACGGTTGACGTGGTCGTTCGGGTGCACCGGCGACTTGCCGCCGCGCTTGCCCCCGAGCCGCTCGTTGGCGAGGCTGCCGATGACCTCGTTGGCGTTCATGTTGGACTGGGTGCCCGAGCCGGTCTGCCAGACCACCAGCGGGAACTCGCCGTCATGCTTGCCCTCGACCACCTCGGCGGCAGCGGCCGCGACCGCCTCGGCGACCTTCGGGTCCAGCACGCCGAGGTCGCGGTTGACGAGGGCCGCAGCCTGCTTGACGAGGCCGAGCGCGTGGACGAGGGGCGCCGGCATCCGCTCGGTGCCGATGCGGAAATTCTGGATCGAGCGCTGGGTCTGGGCGCCCCAGTAGCGGTCCGCCGGGACTTCGATCGGCCCGAACGTGTCGGATTCCGTGCGGGTGGCTTTCTCGGTCGGCGACATCTTGGCCTCTTTGGCGGTGCGAAACGGCGCCTACTTAAGCCAAGAGCGGCGAATGCGCGATGCCCTGACACGCCTCGAATCGCGCCACCCGAATCGCGCCACCATCGAGGAGTCCGGATGCCTTCCCGCGCGGCGGCCGTGGCCGCCCCCTTCCGCCCCACCGTGCCCCGCCCGCGCACCGAGCCGATGGGGCTGTTCAGCTTCCTGCGGGCCGCCCGCGCCAACCCGCTGACCACCTGGTACGCAGAGCATTTCGAGCAGCCGATCGTCACCGGCGAGGGCGCGCTCGGCCGGGTCACGGTGGTGAGCGAGCCGACGGCGATCCGCCACGTGCTGGTCGACAACGCCGCCAATTACCGCAAGGACGACCTGCAGCGCCGGGTGCTGGCGCCGGGCCTGGGCAACGGGCTCCTGACCGCCGAGGGCGACGAATGGCGGCTGCAACGCCGCACGCTCGCGCCGATCTTCTCGCCCCGCCACGTCGCCCGCTTCGAGGCGGCGATGTCGGAGGCCGCCGCCCGCCTCGCCCGCCGCCTGAGGAAGCGGGACGGCCAGAGCGTCGACGCCGCCCTGGAGATGACCCGCGTCACCCTCGATGTCCTGGAGCGCACCATCTTCACCCATGGCCTGGCGCGGGAGCCCGACGCGCTCGGGCGCGCCATCACCCGCTACTTCGAGGCCCTGGGGCCGATCGACCCCCTCGACGTGTTCGGGATGCCGGACTGGCTGCCGCGAATCGGCCGCCTCAAGGCGCGGCCGGCGCTCCGCTTCTTCGGCGAGGTGGTCGACGAGTTGATCGACCGCCGCCGGGCGCTGGTCACGTCGGGCGCCGAGACGCCGCACGACCTCCTCACCCTGCTCCTGCGTGCGCAGGATCCCGAGACCGGCCGCGGCCTCTCCGACCTGGAGGTGCGGGCGAACATCGTCACCTTCATCGGCGCCGGCCACGAGACCACCGCCAACGCGCTGACCTGGACGCTCTACTGCCTGTCGCAGGACGATGGTGCGCGGGAGGCGGTCGAGGCCGAGGTCGATGCGGCCTTCGCGCAGAAGCCGGCGCCCGGCACCGAGGCCCTGCCCCGCACCAGGGCGGCCCTGGAGGAGGCGATGCGCCTGTTCCCGCCGGTGCCGTTCATGAGCCGGCAGGCCTTGGCCGAGGACCGGATCGGCCGGATCAAGATCCCGCGCGGCTCGCTGGTGACGGTCGCTCCTTACGTGCTGCACCGCCACCGCCGGCTGTGGGACGAGCCCGACGCCTTCGTCCCTGAGCGCTTCCTGCCGGAGAACCGCGCCCGTATCGACCGCTACGCCTACCTGCCGTTCGGGGCGGGGCCGCGGGTCTGCATCGGCGCGAGCTTTTCGGTGATGGAGGCGACGCTGGTGCTCGCCCACGTGCTTCACGCCGTGCGCCTCGACCGGGCGCCGGAGGCCGGGCCGGTGGTGCCGCTGCACCGGGTGACGCTGCGGCCCCAGGACGGATTGCGGATGCGGGTGACGATGCGGGGGTGAGACGACTCACCCACCACATACAAAAATCCTCGGCGTCATGCCGGTACCGCGCAGCGGAACCCGGCATGACGCCGAGGATGAAACGACTTGGTGCGATCAACCGACGAGCCGGGCTGTGGCTGCGCTCAGCTCTTCTTGCGGAACGCGTCCAGGCTGACCACCGAGGCGCCCTCCTGCGGGGCCTCGGTGCGCTCGGCCGCCTCGTCGGTCTTCGACTCGGCGTCGGACTCACCCTTGACGGAGACGTCCTTAGCCACCGGCTTGGTCTCGGCCTTCGCGGCCGGCACGATCTTCGGCATGGTGCTGCCGATCGCCGGGACCTTCGGCTGCGCCTCGCTCGGCTCGGAGCCGGCGCCGCGGATCGCCCGCAGGGAGGTCGTGCCGGCGGGCGCGGCGTCCTCGCTGGTCGCCGTCCCGTCGTTCAGCTCGAACTTGAGGCCGAACTGCACCGAGGGGTCGAAGAAGCCGGTCACCGCCTCGAACGGCACCAGCAGCCGCTCCGGCACGCCGGAGAAGGACAGCCCGACCTCGAAGGTGTGCTCGGTGACGCCGAGGTCCCAGAACTGGTGCTGGAGGACGATCGTCATGTCCTGCGGGTACTTCTCCCGCAGGCGCTGCGAGATCCGCACGCCGGGATAGTCGGTCCGGAACGAGACGTAGAAGTGATGCTCGCCGGCCAGGCCGTCGCGCGCCGCATCGCCCAGAACCTTGCGCACGACATTGCGCAGGGCATCCTGCACCAGGAGATCGTAGCGAATCAGATCGTCTGCCATCAACCGTTGCCTGGCGCCGCATCGCTCGCGGGGAGGGAATTCGAGTGGAGGCTTCTGTTGCCAGGTGCCTCCGAACCCCGCCTATGCGGTGCTACCCGCTAGGACTTTGTTTGGTCTTGGGGACCGCTTACGCGGCCACCGCCACCGGAGCAAAGTTGTCGTTGGCAACTATTGCATTGGCCCGATAACGGCGGAACCATGCCGAGCGAAAGCTCAACCTTTACGCCCTCGTCGATCCTATTTCGCCCCCGCCGAAGCCCGAACCGAACGGGCCGTTCCGGGCTTGGGTGGAGGCGCCGGGTACCGCCCCCGGGTCCGATAGGTTTATTCCGAAGAACGTTTATCGCCATAGCCGGCCTCGCGACCGGCAAGGGGAATATAGAGGGTCCCGTGCCGCTTTTGAAGCCCGCCGCGCGCCATTCTGTGACCGTTTCGCGAAGTGGTGCGCCGGCGCACGCCGAACCCGCCGGGTTCCGCGGTCGCGGACCGACTGTCTGGCTGGGCGTGGCCGCCGCGATCCTGCGGGCGGTGCTGCTGCAACTGGCCGCGTTAGGCCTCGTCGGCGGGGCGGTCGCTGCCTTCAGCCGCCTGCCCGCCCCGCCGGCG
>JAEWKL010000770.1 GCA_023386115.1 Pseudomonadota bacterium | reverse complement strand
GGGCCGGCCGGTCCTCGGCACCGAGGTCGACGGCCCGGCCCTGCGCGGCGCGGTCGAGGCGTATCGGCGCGGCCAGGTGAGCGAGGGCGACCGGATCCGCGACGGGCTCAAGGACCCGGCCGCCCGCGCCCTCCTCGACTGGGTGGCGATCCGCGCCGGGGCCGGTATCGGCTTCGAGCGCACGGTCTCTTTCATCCGCGACAACCCGGACTGGCCGGTCGGCGCCATGGTGCGCCGGCGCGCCGAGGAGGCCCTGCTCTCGCAGCGCAAGTCCCCGTCCGTGGTGCGGGCCTATTTCGCCGCCCGCCGGCCGCAGAGCGCGCCGGGCAAGTTCGCCCTGGCGCTCGCCTTCAAGGCCGACGGGCTCTCCGAGGACGCCGCCGGCCTGGTGCGCGACCTGTGGCGCGAGGACACGTTCGGCCGCACCCTGGAGCTGAAGGTCCTCGACGCCTTCCCGGGGCTCATCGGCGAGGTCGACCACCGCTACCGCATGGAGCGGGCGCTGATGCGGGAGGACTGGGACACCGCCGGCCGCGCCGCGTCCTACGCCGGCAGGGCGTACGGCACCCTGGTGCGCGCCCGCCGTGCCGTCGAGGCGAAGGCCTCGAATGCCGGGTCCGCCCTCGACGCGGTGCCGCCGAGCCTGCGCCAGGATTCCTCCTACCTCTTTTCCCGCGCCCAGTACCTGCGCCGCCTCGACAAGCCGGCGGAGGCCGCCGCCGTGATGGCCCAGGCGCCGCGCAATCCCGAGGTCCTGGCCGATCCCGACGAGTGGTGGATCGAGCGCCGCATCGTCGCCCGCAAGCTCCTCGATGCCGGCGACGCTCGGGCGGCCTACGCGGTCGCCGCCGGGCACAGCGCCCGCTCGGTCGAGAAGCGCATCGAGGCCGAGTTCCACGCCGGCTGGATCGCCCTTCGGTTCCTCCACGACGCCGCCCTCTCGGCGACGCACTTCGCCACCGCCGCGGCGACCGCCGAGACGCCGATCTCGGTGGCGCGGGCGGCCTATTGGCAGGGCCGCGCCGCGGAAGGCATGGGCCAGGCCGCCGAGGCGCGCGCCTTCTACGAGCGCGCGAGCGCCCAGCCGATCGCCTATTACGGGCAGCTCGCCCGGGCGAAGCTCGGCCAGAGCTCCCTGGCCCTGCGCCCGTGCAGCACCCTCGACGAGGCCGCCCGCACCGCCTTCGAGAGCCGCAACGCCGTGCGGGCCCTGCGCCTGCTCGCCGCTGCCGGCATCAAGGAGCTGATGCTGCCGCTCTACATGGACTTCGCCCAGCGCCTGACCGACCCGGCCGAGCTCAACGCCCTCGGCGACGTCGCGATGTCGCTCAACGATCCCCGCGCCCTGGTGGCGATCGGCAAGACCGCGGTGCAGCGCGGCCTTCCCCTCGACCGGCACGCCTACCCGACCAACGGCATCCCGTCCTACGAGGCGTCCTCGGCGGTGCCGCAGGTCGAGCGCGCGATGGTCTTCGCCATCGCCCGGCAGGAGAGCCAGTTCGACCCGCGGGCGCAATCGAGCGTCGGCGCCCGCGGCCTGATGCAGATGATGCCGGCCACCGCCCAGCGCACCGCCCGCCGGGTCAGCGCCGCCTTCGACACCGACCGCCTGACCAGCGATCCGGCCTACAATGCCCGCCTCGGTCAGGCCCATCTCGGCGAGCTGATGGAGGATTGGCGCGGCTCCTACATCCTCGCCTTCGCCGCCTACAATGCCGGCGGCGGTAACGTGAAGAAGTGGATCGACGCCTACGGCGATCCCCGCAATCCGAGCGTCGACCCGGTCGACTGGGTCGAGCGGATCCCCTTCACCGAAACCCGCAACTACGTCCAGCGGGTGACCGAGAACCTGCAAGTCTACCGCAACCGCCTGGCCGAGGCGGGGGACGGGCGCAGCGCCCTGCTGATCGCCGATGACCTGAAGCGCGGGATGCGGTGAGGGGATGGGCGCTTGCGCGGTTGGGTGCCGCCTCGTTCTGGTTGCCCGATCCATTCGATCCATGCACGGAGCGGCTTGTAGCCGCCGCTGACGGAACTCGTCGGACCCGCTGCCGGCGGTTGTGCCTCAGAGGAGCCAGTCGGCTTCGACGCCCGTATGACCGGCGATCTGGTGTGCCTGTTCCCGAGTGAGCGCTCGGCGCCCCCTTTCGATATCGGAGAGGTGGCCCTGCGAGATCCCGAGTACCTCGGCGAGCTGCCCTTGCGTGCAACCGTGATGTCTGCGCGCCGCCGTCACGGGTGAGCCGTGTTCGGCCAGCAGGACGACGAACCAATGTGGTACACTCGCCTCCTCGGTCGCGGTGTCGACCAGGCGGGCAGTCGCACGGTCTTCAGCATCCTCGTCGCCCAGGCGTGCGAGGAGCGCGTCGTAGTCGCGGCGAGGAAGAACTACCATCTCCTCACCACCTGGAGTGGTGATGATCTGTACGGTCATGCGGAATACCTCACTCATAAGTGTCACGACGGTGACCCAGGGCGAGAACCTGGATCGCCGCGTCTGTCTCGGTGAACACCACTCGGTAATCGCCTACCCGCAATCGCGCTCCTGGGCGGCCGGAAAGCGCCCGGACATCTCCCGCTCCGGTTGCGGCGTAACGGCCAATCTTCTCCATGATCGCAAGCCGCGCCGCCTTGGGAAGTCGGGAGAGATGACGGGCCGCAGAGGGTGTGTAGGTGAGCACCTTCATCGCGATAATATCGCATAAGCATGCGATATTCGCAAGATTCAACCAGTTTCAGACTGGAAACTCTCAGCCGCGGTCAGCGACCGGACCGACAGCACCTACGTGAGCGGCGAGCGCTCGGGACCGAGAGCTGAGACTAAAAATCTCAACACCCCGCCTCGAACCGCTCCCCCTCGTAATCCAGATGCAGGTAATCCGGATCGAACCGGGCGACCGCCCTCAGGGCGTCGAGGTCGGGAATCGCGAGCAGCTTGTCCCGCCAGTCGATCAGGCCGGCGAGGCGCAGCTCGCGCAAGGTGCGGTTGACGTGCACGGCCGAGAGGCCCAGCGCGTCGGCGAGCTCGACCTGCGTGATGGGCAGCTCGCAGCGGCCGTCCCGCACCCGCTCGACCGCCTGCTGGCGCACGAACAGCTCGCAGAGCAGGTGGGCGACGCGCTCCAGCGCGGTGCGCCGGCCGATATTGACCAGCCATTCGCGGTGGATCGCGGCCGTCACCAGGACCTCCCACCACAGGGCCCGGGTCAGCCGCGGATCGGCATTCAGCATCTCCTGGAGCAGATCGCGCGAGATCTTGGCCACCACGACCGGCGTGAGCGTGCCGAGCGCGTGGTCCATGCGGCGCAGGAGGAAGATATTGAGGTCGCACAGGTCGCCCGGGATCAGGAACGACATGATCTGGCGGCCGCCATCGGCGAGCTGCTTGTAGCGGCAGACCCAGCCGGCGAGGATGAGGTTGACGTCGCAGGGCTCCTCGCCCTCGGCGATGATGTCCTGATGCGCGTTGTAGTTGATGATCCGGGCGGTGGCGGCCTGGTGCAGGAGGCGCTTGTCCGCCTCGCTCAGGCGGGTGAAGCGTTCGAGCTTCCGGATCAGCGGATTCATCGTGCACCCCTCCGGCCCGCGGCTCGGCAGCGCGAGTTTCCCGTCGTTCCGGAGGGGAAGTTAGCGTCTGTCGCGATCCAGTAAAGCGCCCGGCGGAGCGCTCACACGAGGCGGGGCAACGTTGGGTTCCGGGTGCCTGATCTGGCGACCGCTTCCGTCTCTCAGGCGAGAGGCCCCTGGGCGAGGAGGTGGGGTGAGCGATGTGCCTCGAAGGTTCCGGACTGTGTTCCAAGACCATGAGGGCTGTCGCGGTCGCGCCGACCCGGGTCGCGGGCCCTCCTCGCGTCCCGGCCTCGACCCCGCGTGCGCCACCCGCATCCGGCACGCCGGCTACCCCGCCCACCCGAGATCCCGGCTGATCGCGGCGGCGACCGCCCGGACCGTCTCGGTCAGGGCCTCCATCCGGGCCTCGTCCATGTACTGCACCGTGCTCGTCACGCTGAACGCCGCGACGATTGCGCCGCTCGCGTCGCGGATCGGGCCGGCGACGCAGCGCACCTCGGGCTCGTTCTCCTCGCGGTCATAGGCGATGCCCCGTGCCGCATAAGTCCGCATCCGGTCGAGCCACGTTTCCAGGTCCGGGCTGTGGCCGCCCCGCGCCGGGCCGAGGCGGTGGAAGCCCCGCCACCGCGTCTCGTCGAGATCGAGGATCAGCGCCTTGCCGAGGCCGGTCGACCAGACCGGCTGGCGCTCGCCGACCCGGGAGCTGATCTCGATGCGCCGGCGCCCCGGCAGCTTGTCGAGATAGAGCGCCCAGTCGCCCTCCAGCACGCCGAGATGGATGGTGTCGCCGCATTCCGCCGACAGACGCTCGAGATGCGGCCGCGCCACCCGGGTCACCGGCGCCGCCTGCTGGGCGCGAAACCCCAGTTCGACGAGCTTGGGGCCCAGCGCGTAGCCCTCCCGCGGTGCGAAGGTGAGGTAGCGCTGCTCGACCAGGGCCGCGGCGAGACGGTGGGTGGTGCTGCGGGTGGTGCCGAGCGACGCCGACAAGGCCGCGAGGTCCCGCGCGCCGCCCGCCACCGCCTCCAGGATGGCGAGACCGCGCAGGAGCGTCTGGCTCCCGGGCGCCGCGACCGCCTCCGCGGTTGACGTCTTCGATCGCATCGGCGTATCGTCCCACATACAAGAACAAGATCCCATTATATGGGATCTGATGGTGCGGCGCCAGGGCCGTGCCGGAGGAAACCGAAGCGCTCGACCCCTCCGTCCCGCCCTGTCCCGCGCCCGCACACCCGCGCGCCGTGCGGCGCGCACCCGGATTCCACGGAGGTTCGACCCGATGAAGCTGTTGCGCTACGGCCCCGCGGGCCAGGAGAAGCCCGGCCTGCTCGACGCGGAGGGCCGCATCCGCGACCTGTCCGGCCACCTCACCGATCTCGGCCCCGACGCGTTGGGCCCGGAGGCGCTGGCTCGCCTCGCGGCACTCGATCCCGGCAGCCTGCCGGTGGCCGAGGGCGCGCCGCGTCTCGGCATGCCGGTGGCCAATGTGGGCAAGTTCATCGCCATCGGGCTCAACTTCGCCGATCACGCCGCCGAGTCGAACCTGCCGGTGCCCAAGGAGCCGATCGTCTTCATGAAGGCGATCACCTCGCTGTCGGGTCCGAACGATCCGGTGATGCTGCCGAAGGACTCGGTGAAGAGCGACTGGGAGGTCGAGCTCGGCATCGTGATCGGCCGCCGCGCATCTTACGTCGAGGAGGCGCAGGCGCTGGACTATGTGGCGGGCTACTGCCTCGTCAACGACGTCTCCGAGCGCGAGTACCAGATCGAGCGCGGCGGCACCTGGGATAAGGGCAAGGGCTGCGACACCTTCGGGCCGGTCGGCCCCTGGCTCGTCACCTCCGACGAGGTCGGCGATCCGCAGAACCTCGACATGTGGCTCGACCTCAACGGTCGCCGCATGCAGACCGGCAATACCCGGACGATGATCTTCACCTGCGCGCAGATCGTCGCTTACGTCAGCCGCTTCATGACCCTGATGCCCGGCGACATCATCACCACCGGCACGCCCCCCGGCGTCGGCATGGGGATGAAGCCCGAGCCGGTCTTCCTCAAGGCCGGGGACGTGATGACGCTCGGCATCGAGAAGCTCGGCGAGCAGCGCCAGGACGTCACCGCCTGGCAGCGCCGGGAGGCGTGAGAGCATGACGTTCCCGAACCGCTTCGAGGGCCGCACCGCCATCGTCACCGGTGGCGCCTCCGGCATCGGCCTGGCGGTCGCCGCCCGCCTCACGGCCGAGGGCGCCACGGTCGCCATCTGGGACCTGAACGCGGAGGCGCTGGAAAAGGCCAAGGCCGAGAGCGGCGCTGCCGACACCCGGGCCCTCGACATCGCGGACGCGTCCGCGGTCGAGACCGCGATGCGCGAGACCCTGGCGGCGCTCGGCGGCCGCCTCGACGTGCTGGTCTGCAGCGCCGGCATCACCGGGCCGAACACGACGTTGCGCGACTATCCCGTCGATGCCTGGCAGCGGGTGATCGACGTCAACCTGAACGGTCTGTTCTACTGCAACCGTGCCGCGGTGCCGGCGATGGAGGCGGGCGGCTACGGCCGCATCGTCAACGTCGCGTCGATCGCCGGCAAGGAGGGCAACCCCAACGCCTCGGCCTACTCGGCCTCCAAGGCCGGGGTGATCGGGCTGACGAAGTCGCTCGGCAAGGAACTGGCGAAGTCGGAGATCCGGGTGAACTGCATCACCCCGGCGGCGGTGCGCACCGCGATCTTCGACCAGATGACGCAACAGCACATCGACTTCATGCTGTCGAAGATCCCGATCGGCCGCTTCGGTGCCATCGACGAGGTGACGTCGCTGATCTGCTTCCTGGCGAGCGAGGAAGCCTCGTTCTCCACGGGCGCGGTGTTCGACGTGTCGGGGGGCCGGGCGACGTACTGAGTCGTTGTCGCGGCGGTGTGGCCGAGGTCTTCGGCGATGACGCTTCCACCGCTCAGGGTCATCCCGGGGCCGCGAAAGCGGAGCCCGGGA
>JAEWKL010000742.1 GCA_023386115.1 Pseudomonadota bacterium | reverse complement strand
GTATCGCCCATCTGCGAGGGGCGCGTGGCGCTTTCCTTGCGGGTAACGAGGGCCACGACCGAGGCGGCGATGGGCGGCCTCAGGATGTCGACCGTGACCACCTCCTCGCCCCCGCCTTGCCGGGTAGCCTTGAGACTGATCTTGCTGTTGTCGGCCCTCTGCTCGCCGCCGACCTCCTCGGGAGCAGCGCCCGGCACCACGGTCGGCTTGCGCGCCGTCTTGTCCGCCGGGGTGGCCGGGGTCGCGGCAGCTGCGGAAGGCGCGGCCGCAGCCGGCTCGTTCTTTTCGGGGCGGACGCGCGCCTGCTCGGCCTCATTGCCGGCGAGCGGAATGGTCCGGTCGTTACGCGCCTGCGTCAGGTCGCGCCGCAGCTCGCGCTCGACGAAGTGGGCGAGCTTGCGGTTGCCGGCCGCCGTGAAGTGCACGCCGTTGCGCTCGCGCAGGAGCGTGATCTTGCCGGCGACGTCGGGTCCGTAGGGGCTGTAGCCGCCCGCTTCGTCGGTGAAGCCCTGGTAGACGTCGATGTATTTCAGGCCGTTGAGATAGGCGCGCTCGCGCATGATCTCGTTCATCACCTGCGCGTCCTCGTTCGCCTCCCAGCGGCGCATATTCGGCAGGCTGACCCAGTAGACCGCGATGTTGCGGCGCTTCATCATCTTCATCAGGCGGTCGACGCGGCGGCCGAACTCCGCGCGCCACTCCTCCGAGCCGACCGGGGCACGCTTGCCGGAGCCGAGGCGTACCGAGATGCGGTCCTCGGTGCCGAGCAGGACGACGGCGATGTTCCAGTTATCGCGCTGGAACTGCTCCTCCAGCGTGCGCACCTGATCGTCGAAGTCGATGCGCATCAGGCTCGGAAAGTTCTTGTGCCGGCGCTGGATCTGCAGGCGCACATCGCCGCTGAACGACTCGAGCAGTCCATCGAGGATGCCCTCAGCGAGCGAATCGCCGAGGACCAGCGCCTGGTAGACGTCACCCGCCGGGAACGGCGTGATGTAGCTCGCGCCGAAGCTCTCGTCCTGCGCGCGGAGCGGCGCGGACACCGGCAGCAGCGCGGCCGCGGCGAGGGCCACCAGCAGGAGGGCTTTGCGCAAGGCTTGCATCCGCATCCGGTCGTCGTCCTGAAGGCTGAGGATTTTCGTCTCGGACGGGCGGCGGCACAAGGCCCAATTCCGAGCTAAAGCGGCCAGCATGCCCGTTTACCGCGTCGTGGAGTTCCGCATCATGTGCGCGAGCAGGGTATCCGACGGCCAGCAGTCGATCTTCAGGTTGCTGGCCTTCTGATAGGCCCCGATCTGGCGCCGCGTGTTCGAGCCGACCTTGCCGTCGATCTTCTCGATGTCGTAGCCGATCTCGCCCAGCCGCTTCTGGATGCCCTCGATGGTCCGCGTCCGCTGCGGGCCGGCCGTGCAGCACGGCGTCTCGAAGTCGCCGCCACCGGCGATGCGGTCGGCAAGGTGGCCGACGAACACGGCGTAGAGGTCGGACGTGTTGTAGCGACGGATCACCCGGTAGTTCTCGAGCACCAGGAACGCCGGGCCGTAGCCGCCGGCCGGCATCATCAGGTAGGCCTCGGCGCCAAGCAGCTCCTCAGGCCACGGGCGGCCGAAGGCGCGGCGGAAGCCGAGCTTCGCCCACTCGCCGAGGCTGCGCGCCTGGCCGGGCCCCTCGAGCGAGCAGTCGGCCGTCGGAGGCACGCGCACCTCGTAGCCCCAGGTCTGGCCGCGCACCCAGCCCTTGCCTTCGAGCTGGCGGGCGGCGGACGCAAGCGCGTCAGGTATCGACCCGAAGAGATCGATACGGCCGTCGCCGTCGTGGTCGCGGCCGTGCTTGTAGAATTCTGTTGGCAGGAACTGCGTGAGCCCCATGGCGCCGGCCCAGGAGGAGCGCATGTCGGCGCGCGGCACGCCGTCTTCCAGCATCTTCAGCGCGTGGAGGAGCTCGGTACGGAACAGCTCCTTGCGGCGGCCGACATAGGCCTGCGTCGCCAGCACGCGGATGGCGTCATGGCCGAGGCGATGGGCGCCGAAGGCTGTCTCGCGGCCCCAGATGGCGAGCACCGCATAGGGGTTGACGCCGCTCTCCGCCTCGATCCGCTCCAGCGTCGCGCGGTGCTGCGCCAGCAGCTCGCGGCCGCGCTTGGCAAGCCGCTCGATGTAGGACTTGCTGATGTAGTCCTGCGGCGCCTTGGTGAACTCGGCCTGCGCACTCTGCTGCTCGGCGCGCCCGGGGATGACGAGGTCGGGCAGCGACAGGTCCGGGTTGAGGCCGGCGAAAGCCTTGTCGAATGTAGCGCGGGAGACGCCCAGCGCCTTGGCCTCAGGCCATAGCGACTCCAGGAAGCTGCGGAACGGCGATGCGCCCTGCGCAACCGCCCCGCTAACGCCAACGGCGCAGAAAAGTAGCATCACGGCGCCCAGAAACGCCGCGGCCCGCCCGCTGTGAGAAAGCTCCTTCACCCGCCCCTGATCTCCGCTTCGGATGCTGAGCCGCGGCCCGCCAAAAATACGGCCGCCACCCATCCGCCACGCGCGGACCATGTTGCCGGATCGCGGCGGTTTTGCGGCCCTCAGGACGCCCGCTGGAAGCGCGGGAGCTGGTCCTCCCAGGCAAGGGCGTGGGCGACGATGGTGTCGAGGTCGGCATACTCCGGCACCCAGCCCAGCGCCTGCCGGATCTTGTCGGATTTGGCGACGATGGCGGCCGGGTCGCCAGGCCGGCGCTCCGCATGCTGCACGGTGAACTCCTTGCCCGAGATGCGCCGCACCGCGTCAATGACCTCGAGCACCGAATAGCCGTGGGAGTAGCCGCAATTGAATACATCCGATCCGTTGCCAGCGCGCAGATGGGCGAGCGCCGCCATGTGCGCCCGCACCAGGTCCTTCACGTGGATATAGTCACGGATGCAGGTGCCGTCGGGCGTCGGGTAGTCGGTGCCGAACACGTCCATGGCCGGGCGCTGGCCGAGCGCCGTCTCGCCGGGGCCGGCCATGTCGAGGCGGCGGGCGGCATCCTGACCTTGCGCCGCGACCTGCCCGCGCCGCCGCTCGCCACCCTCATCATCCCGACCCGCGACCGGGTCGAGCTGCTGCGGGCCTGCATCGAGAGCCTGCGCGCCCATACCGACTGGCCGGCCGTCGAGATCATCGTCTGCGACAACGACAGCCGCCAGCCGCGCACGCTCGCCTATCTCCGGCGTCTGGCGGGGGAGGGGGTCCGGGTGCTGCCCTGCCCCGGGCCGTTCAACTTCGCGGCGATGAACAACCGGGCCGCCGCGGAGGCACGCGGCGCACTGCTGGTCTTCGTCAACAACGACGTGGTGGCGCGACGGAGCGACTGGCTGCGGCGGATGGCGGAGGAGGCCCTGCGGCCGGACATCGGCGCGGTCGGGGCGAAGCTCCTCGACGTCCGGGAGCGGATCCAGCATGCCGGCATCGTGCTCGGCACCGGCGGCCTCGTCACCCACGCCCACCGCCACTTCCCCGGCGCCGCCCCCGGCTACCTCGCCTCGTTGCGGGCGACGCACCGGGTCTCGGCGGTCACGGCGGCGTGCCTCGCGGTGGAGGCGACGAAGTTCCGGGCGGTGGGCGGCTTCGACGAAGCGGCCTTCGCGGTCGATTTCAACGACGTCGATCTCTGCCTGCGCCTCGAGGCGGCGGGCTACCGGACGCTGATGGTGCCGGGGGCCGTGCTCTCCCACCACGAGGCGGCGAGCCGGCGCTGGAACCCGGAGGCCCGCAATCGCCACGAGGCCGAAGTGGCGGCGTTGCGGGCGCGCTGGGGGGCGCGGCTCGAGACCGACCCCTGGTACCATCCGGGCTTCGATCCGAGGGCGGGGACGTATGGGCGGCTGCGGGCGGAGGCGGGAGCGGCTTTGCGGTAGGATCGCAGCCGCCTGTCTCTGGCTTTTTTCCAGAAAGTCGCGGGATTCCCTCCCCCGTGTGGGAGAGGGGGAGGGGTCAGGATGGCGCGCTTCAGGATAGGCTTGAACCGTTCCGCTGCTAAGCAGACTTGCGTTGGCAGGCCAACGCTTCGTCCGCTCAGGTTGATTGTCTTGACGCAGATTTTGCCGCAGAACCGGCTACCACTTTTGCGAAATCTGCTTAGCACGAGGGTCTGAGCTTCGATCAGAGCCGTAGCACCCTCACCCCGAACCCCTCTCCCACACGGGAGAGGGGGACGAGCTCCATTCTGAAGATGCTTCGACGATACGGAACTACAAACGACGACGGGGCCGCCCCCTCCCGGAAGCGGCCCCGCCCTCGTCCCGATCCGGCATCAGCCGGAGCGCGTCACTGCACCAGGCGCGGCCCGCCGGTCTGCACCTTCTCGTTCTCGCCCAGGATACCAAGGCGGCGGGCCACCTCGGTATAGGCCTCGATCAGGCCGCCGAGATCCTTGCGGAAGCGGTCCTTGTCGAGCTTGTCCTGGCTCTTGATGTCCCAGAGGCGGCAGGAATCCGGAGAAATCTCGTCGGCGACGACGATGCGCATCATGTCGCCTTCCCAGAGCCGGCCGGTCTCCATCTTGAAGTCGACGAGGCGGATGCCGACGCCGAGGAAGAGGCCCGACATGAAGTCGTTGACCCGGATGGCCAGGGCCATGATGTCGTCGATCTCCTGCGGCGTCGCCCAGCCGAAGGCGGTGATGTGCTCCTCCGACACCATCGGGTCGTTGAGCTGGTCGTTCTTGTAGTAGAACTCGATGATCGAGCGCGGGAGCTGGGTGCCCTCCTCCAGGCCCAGCCGTGTCGCCAGCGAGCCCGCCGCCACGTTGCGCACCACCACCTCGAGCGGGATGATCTCGACCTCGCGGATCAGCTGCTCGCGCATGTTGAGCCGGCGGATGAAGTGCGTCGGCACGCCGATGTCGTTGAGGTGCTGGAACACGAACTCGGAGATCCGGTTGTTCAGCACGCCCTTGCCGTCGATCACCTCGTGCTTCTTGGCGTTGAAGGCGGTCGCGTCGTCCTTGAAATGCTGGATGAGCGTGCCGGGCTCGGGCCCCTCATAGAGGACCTTCGCCTTGCCCTCGTAGATGCGACGGCGGCGGTTCATAGGCGTGTACCGTGGTTTGAGGAAGTCCATGGGGCCGAGGCTCCTGACGACGTGTGGGACCCGCGGCGCGGCGACCTCTGAGGAGGAGGTCGGGCCGGGGGACGCGTCGCTCCGGGCGTCCCGGCGGCCGGGGGCAAATTACCCGAACCGCGAAGGCAGCACAACGCGTTAGCCGGTGCGCCGGGGAAGGCCCGGACGCCGCTGCGATGGATTGCGGTCGTTGGTCGCGCCCATATGCGCATCGAGCAGCGATGATGCAAGCGTGGCAGGAGGGGGCGGCATGTCGCGGGCGAGGGGGCGAAGGCTGTCCTTGCGCCTCGACGGCGGGCTTTCGCCTGACCTAAGCTCGCGCGACGAGCCGCGCAGGAATCGGCGGCCGATCCGGGAGGGACCCCAATGGCGGAACGGGCGATGGCGGAACGCGGCGGCGCGGTGGCCGCGCTGGCGGCGCGATTCCGCGAGGGCAAGCCGCTGATCACGGCCTGGTGCGGCATCCCCGAGCCCTCGGTCGCCGGGCTGCTCGCCGCCGAGGCGTTCGACACCGTGACGCTCGACATGCAGCACGGCGCCCACGACTTCGACAGCATCAGCCGCACCGTCGCCCTGGTGGCGGCCCGCGGCAAGCCGACCCTGGCGCGGGTCCCGGTCGGCGGCTTCTCGACCGTGTCGCGCCTGCTCGATGCCGGCATCTCCGGGATCATCGCCCCGATGGTCAACACCGTCGAGGATGCAAGGCGCTTCGCGGCCCTGGCCAAGTACCCGCCGCTCGGCGAGCGCAGCTGGGGGCCGGGCCCGGCCCTGATGCTGTCGGGCCTCGCTCCGGAGACCTACCTCAAGGAGGCCAACGGCTTCTGCCAGACGCTGGCGATGATCGAGACCAAGGAGGCCTTGGCCGCCCTCGACGACATCCTGGCGGTGGACGGGATCGACGGCATCTTCATCGGCCCCTCCGACCTGTCGATCGCGCTGTCGAACGGCGCCGGCCTCGATCCCGACGGCACGGCGGTGCGCGACGCGCTCACGCACGCCATGGCGCGCACTCGCGCGGCGGGCAAGCGGATCGGCATCTACTCCCTGTCCGGCCCGCGCACCCGCGAGCTGATCGGCCAGGGCTTCGACCTGATCGCGCTCTCGGGCGATTCCGCCCTGCTGCGGGCCGGGGCCGCGGCCGCCTTGAGGGAAGCGCGGGGCTGACGCCGACGCCGGCGGGGGCTCAGTGTCTCTCATGAAACTCCCGGTCACCGTCGTCGCTCGCTGAGGCGGCGTCAGCGCAGCGGGAGTTTCGTGAGGTGCACTAACCCCGCCGGGCGGCCCGGGCGAAGCCGGCGGCGAGGAAGTGCCCGCCATGGTGCAGGGCGCCGTCGTCGATGCCGTGGCCGATCCCCGCGGAGAGGTGCCACTCCGCCGGCACCTCCGCCGCGGCGAGCGCCTCTGCCGACAGGAACAGCGCGTCGACCGGGATCACCTCGTCCTGGTCGCCGTGAGCAAGCAGGATCGGCGGCGCCGACCGGACCTGCGGCTTCAGGCTTTCAGGCTCCTGGCCTTCCTCCATCACCAGCATGCCGGACAGGCCGACCACTGCCGCCACCGGGGCGGGGCGTCGCAGGGCGACGTGCAGGGCCATCATGCAGCCCTGGCTGAAGCCGACGAGCGCGAGCTGGTGCGGTTCGAGTCCGTGGGCCTCGAGCTCCGCATCCAGGAAGGCATCGAGCGTCGGGCCGGCCCGGTTCACCCCGCGCCAGCGCTCGTGCGGATCGCGGAAGGTGAGGGAGAACCATTGCCGACCGAAGCCCTGGAGGCAGGGCTCGGGCGCGTGCGGCGCCACGAAGGCGGCGTCGGGCAGGAGCGGCTGCCATTCCTGCGCCAGGTCGATCAGGTCGTTGCCGTCGGCGCCGAAGCCGTGCAGCAGGACGACGAGCTGGCGCGGTGTTGCGCCCGAGCGGGGCATCAGGCGCGGGCCGGTGAGGATCGGCATCGGGTCTCGGGCTCCGTTCGGCTCAGGAAGGCAGGGGCGCGCCGTCGCGCGCGCTCAGGATGGGAGAGGCGCGCCGTCGCGCGCGCTCAGGATGGAAGCGGCGCGCCGTCGCGCGCCTTGGCCACCCGGTAATAGGCCCACAGCACCTTGGCGGCGACCCCGCGCCAGGGCCGCCAGGCCTCGGCCCGCGCCGTCAGGGCGGCGGCACTCGGCCGGGTCTCCAGCCCGTCGGCGAGGCGCGCCGCCTCCTGGAGGGCGAGGTCGCCGGCCGGGAACGCGTCCGGATGGCCGAGGCAGAACAGCAGGTAGACGTCGGCGGTCCAGGGGCCGATGCCGTGCACGGCCACCATCACGCGATGCGCCTCATCGGCCGGGAGCGTGTCCAGGGCGTCGAGCGGCAGGGCGCCCGCCACGATCGCGGCGGCCGCGGCCCGCAGGGTGCGGATCTTCGGCGCCGACAGGCCGGCCC
>JAEWKL010000708.1 GCA_023386115.1 Pseudomonadota bacterium | reverse complement strand
CTTCGCAGGCCTCGCCGAGGAGGGCCGAGCCTGGCTCGCGGGCGAAGGGCGTTTCGCCGGCGACGTGCGGCTGCAGCGGGCCGCGGACCTGCGCTATGCCGGTCAGGCCTACGAGCTGCGCGTCGGCCTCGGCCACCTTCCCGACGACGCGCCGGAGGCCGCCATCGCCGAAGCCTTCCACCGCGAGCACGAGCGCGTCTACGGCTTCCGCGATGCCTCAGCACCGATCCAGGTGACGACGTTGCGCCTCGCTGTGATCGGCCGCACGCCCGCCGTCCCGCTCCCGCGTCTGCCGGAGGCCGAAGGCGCGCCCGTCCCGCGCGGGACCCGCCCCGTCTACCTCGCCGGGCGCTGGCAGGACGCGGCTGTGTTCGACCGTGCGGCGCTTAGCGCCGGGCACGCCTTCGCCGGGCCGGCGGTCGTCGAGCAGGAGGACACCACGGTGATCGTGCTGCCCGGCTGGCGCGCCCATCTCGACGAAGCGGGCAACCTCCATCTCGTCCGGAGCGCGCGGGCATGAGACTCGATCCCGTCACCCTCGAGATCCTCGGCAACAAGGTCGCGGCCGCCGCCGAGGAGATGTGCTTCACGCTCCAGCGCACCGGCCGCACGCTCTACGTCAAGGAGACTGCCGACTTCGCCTGCGCGCTCGCCGGGCTCGACGGCACCTTCTTCGCCTATCCGCGCTCGATCGGCGTCTCGGGCTTCGTCGCCCTCAACTGCCTGCCCGCCATCGCGGCGGTCGGTCCGCTCGAGCCCGGCGACGTCATCCTGACCAACGATCCCTACCACTCGGTCGGCCTGGCGACCCACCTGCCCGACCTGCACCTGATCGAGCCCTATTTCCACGACGGCCGGATCGTCGCCTACGGCTGGGCCTTCGTGCACTGCTCCGACGTCGGCGGCCGGGTGCCGAGCAGCATCTCGCCGGTCAACCACGAGATCTTCCAGGAGGGGCTCCAGATCCCGCCGGTGAAGCTGGTGCGGGCCGGCCGGATGAATGCCGACGTCGAGCTGCTGTTTCGTGCCAATTCCCGCACGCCGGACGCCAATATGGGCGACATCCGCGCCATGCTGGCGGCGCTCGCCACCGGCCGGCGCCGGGTCGAGGGCCTGATCGCCCAGCACGGCGCCGAGGCCTTCCTGGCGGGCCAGGCGGATCTCCTCGACTACGCCGCCGAGAAGGCCCGGCGGGTGCTGCGGCGGGTGCCGGACGGCGCTTACCGCTTCAGCGACTTCCTCGACGACGACGCGGTCTCCACCCTGCCCGTGCGCCTTGCCCTGGCGCTCACGGTGCGCGACGGCACCGTGACCCTGGACTTCACCGGGACCGACCCGCAGGTCGCGGCGGCGATGAATGTGCCGAGCCACGGCCAGCCGCATGCCTGGCTGACCCTGCGGGTGCTCGCCCTCGTCAATACCCTCGATCCCACGGCGCCCCTCAACCGGGGGCTCCTGCGCCACGTCGCGATCGTCGCGCCCAAGGGCTCCCTCGTGAACCCCGAGCACCCGGCGGCGGTGGGCGTGCGCCACGCGGCGGCGATCCGCGTCAACGACCTCCTCAACGGGGCGCTGGGCCTCGCCCTGCCGGAGGCGATGCCGGCGGCGAGCAGCGGCCTCGTCGTGCCCCTCGTCGTCGCCGAGGCGACGGAGGACGGCGCGCCGAACGTCCAGGTGGTCGAGCCGATGATCGGCGGCACCGGCGCCCGCTACGGGGCGGACGGGGTCGACGGACGGGACAGCGGCATCTCGAACCTCGCCAACAACCCGGTCGAGACCGTCGAGGCGGAGGTCGGCATCGAGGTGCTGCGCTACGCGCTGCGCCCGGATTCGGGCGGGCCTGGGCGCTGGCGCGGCGGTAGCGGTCTCGACCTCACCTTCCGGGTCCTCGGCGAGGGCTCGCAGGTCCTGGCCCGCGGCCTGGAGCGCCTGCGCTTCCGGCCCTGGGGGATGCGCGGCGGCCATCCCGGTGCGCCGACGGAGTTCGTGCTCAACCCCGGCACGCCAGGGGAGCGGCATTTCGGCAAGATCGACGTGCTGCCGGTCGCCCGCGGCGACGTCGTCTCGCTGCGCACCGCGGGAGCCGGCGGTTACGGCGATCCGGCCGAGCGCGACCCAGGCCTGGTGCTGGCCGACGTCCGGCGCGGCCTCGTCTCGCCCGAGGCCGCCCGGGCGGTCTATGGCGTTGTGCTGACAGACGGGGGGGTGGACGCTGCCGAGACGGTGCGACTACGCGCCGATCAGCCGCCCCGCGGCCCGGCCCACGATTACGGGCGCGAGCGCGCGGTCTACGAGCAGGTCTTCACGGCGGACCTGCTCGATCGACTGAACGCGGCCCTGTTCCGCTTGCCCCTCGCCCGCCGGACCGCGATGCGCCGCGCGATCCATGCCCGGGTCCTGGCCGACCTGCCCGGCGCCTTCCCTGGCCACGAGGACGTGCCGACCCGGACCCACCGCGCCCGGCTCGTCGCCGAGATCGAGGCCCTCGAAGGCCGGTTGCAGTCCTAACACCGTCCACGAATGATGCAGGAGAGACGGACCATGACCGACCTGACCCGGCGCAGCCTCCTGCGCACGAGCGCCGCCGCCGGCACCGCCGCCCTCGCGGGCTTTCCCGCGCTGGCGCAGAGCCGCGAGATCACCGTGACCGCCCTCGGCGGCGTCTGGGAGGAGGCGGTGCGCAAGAGCTTCGTGGCGCCCTTCGAGCAGAGGACCGGCGCCAAGGCCAACGTGCTCCTCGGCTCGCCGCCGCAATGGCTGTCGCAGGTCGAGGCCAACCCGCAGAACCCGCCGATCGACGTGATCATCGCGACGCCGGACCTCGCCATCAATGCGGCGAAGACCGACCTCCTCGATCCCTTCACGACCGAGCGGCTGCCGAACCTCGCCGACATCCCGGAGGAGTTCACCAAGGCCCTGTCCGGCAAGGGCACGGTGTTCGATTACGGCGTGGCCGGCATCACCTACAACAAGAAGACGGTGAAGAACCCGCCGAAATCCTTCCGCGAGTTCGTCGACCGCACGGCCGCGGGGGAATGGACCGCCTCGCTGCCGGGCCTCACCTACGCGGTGACGCCGATCATGCTGATCTGGACCCTCGCGAAGGCCCTCGGCGGCGGCGTCGACACCGTCGATCCGTTCTTCCAGGCGATGGCGCGGATGCGCAAGAACGTGGTGTTCTGGGGTGGGCCGAACGACTTCTTCAACCACCTGTCGAGCGGCGAGGCCGATATCGGCATCTACTTCGACGGGCGGACCTGGGCCCACGTCGATGCCGGCGCGGACTGGATGGACTTCGTCAACCCGAGCGAGGGCGGCTCGATCAACGCCCTGGCCGTGATCAAGCCGAAGAACGCCAAGCCGCTCGCCTGGGACTACATCGACGTGATGCTGAGCCCCGAGGCGCAGCTGCGCTTCGCCACGATGCTGAACTACCCCGTCACCAACCGGAAGGTGGTCTATCCGGACGCCCTCAAGCGCCGCTTCACGCCCTGGCAGCAGGCGCATTTCCCGCCCTACGAGGAGATCGCCAAGGTCCGATCGGCTTGGGTCGACCGCTGGAACCGCGAGATCCGGGGCTGAGGCGGCGATGACGGCGACTGCGGCACGACGGCCGATCCTGACCGGGCGCCCCTTCCTGGCCCTGCCGGCGGTGCTGTTCCTGCTCGCCTTCTTCGTGCTGCCGCTCCTCGACAACGGCCTGCGCAGCGTCGTGCCGGCGGAGGGCCAGGGCCTGACGGCTTCGCGCTACGTCCAGGTCCTGACCGATCCGTTCTACCTCGACAGCATCCTGCAGACCGTCCTGCTCTCCGGCGTCGTGACGCTGATCTGCGCGCTCATCGGCTACCCTGTCGCCTACTACCTCGTGCGGCACGCCGGCCGCCTGAGCAGCCTGATCATCTTCCTGCTGATCGCCCCGCTCCTGACCTCGATCATCATGCGCACCTACGGCTGGCAGGTGCTGTTCGCCCGCCGCGGCCTGATCAACACCTGGCTGGTGCAGGATCTCGGCCTGATCGAGCGTCCCCTGCGGGTCCTCGACACGCCGGGGCTCGTCGTGGCGAGCCTCGTCCACGTGCTGGTGCCGTTCATGGTCCTGTCGATCGCCGCGGTGCTGCAGGGCGTCGACCGGCGCCTGGAGGAGAGCGCGCAGCTCCTCGGGGCGAGCCCCTGGCGCACCTTCCTGTCGGTGACGCTGCCGCTCTCCCTCGACGGGATCGGCACCGGGGCGATCCTCGTCTTCATGGTCGCCAACGGCAGCTTCGTCACCCTGGTGCTGCTCGGCGGCGGGCTGAAGACCCTGCCGCTCCTCATCTACCAGCAGTTCAACACCACCCGGGACTTCGGCCTGGCGAGCACGATGAGCACCGTGCTGCTCGCGGTCGCCCTCGTCTGCCTGGTCCTGCAACTGCGCCTCGTGCGCCGGAGCGGCGCATGAGGCAGGCCCGGTTCGGACGTGTCCTGCTCGGCGGCTTCGTCGTCCTGTTCTTCGCCTTCCTGATCCTGCCGATCGCGATCGTGGTCGTCGGCTCGTTCACGCAGGCGAGCTTCATCACCTTCCCGATCCCGGGCTGGTCGCTGCGCTGGTTCCA
This sequence comes from Pseudomonadota bacterium, assembly GCA_023386115.1. Classification (GTDB taxonomy): domain Bacteria; phylum Pseudomonadota; class Alphaproteobacteria; order Rhizobiales; family Beijerinckiaceae; genus Methylobacterium. The sequence continues at coordinate 1,548 of JAEWKL010000708.1, read as the reverse complement.
GCGCATCCTCGATTATCCGCCCTACCTTGCCTCGATCCGAGTGAGCCTCGCCGTCGCGGTGGGCGCGACTGTCCTGTCGTGCCTCATCGGCGTCCCGGCGGCCCTCGCGCTCGCCCGCTCGTCCTCGGCGGTCGCGGGCGCCACGACGGTCTATCTGCTCTCGCCGCTCTCGATGCCGATGATCGTGATCGGCTTCTCGGCCCTGTTCTTCCTGTCGCGGATCGGGGTCGGGGTGTCGTTCACGGCCCTGCTCATCGCCCACACGGTGGTCTGCCTTCCTTACGTCCTGCGCACGGTGGCGGCGACCTATCGCGGCACCGGCCGCAGCCTCGAGGAGGCGGCGGCTCTCCTCGGCGCCAATCCGCTCCAGGTCTTCTGGCACGTGGTCCTGCCGCTGATCCGGCCGGGCATCGCGGCGGGCTCGCTGTTCTCGTTCCTGGTGTCGTTCGACAACCTGCCGATCTCCTACTTCTTCGGCAGCCCGGAGACGCTCACCCTGCCGGTGGTGATGCTGAGCTACATGGAGCACCAGTTCGATCCCTCGATCGCGGCCTTGAGCACGCTCCAGCTCGCCCTCGCGGTGATCGGCCTCGTCGTCGTCGACCGCCTCTATGGGATCGAGCGGATGACCGTCGCGGCCTGACGCCTCGATTGGTACTCGGCGCGGCTCGCCGACGCGCACATGAGGCGCGGCACATCATCGGCGCGGTGCGCCGGCCGCGCCGCACGCCGTCCGCACCCGAGGCGCGATTCTCGCCCCCTCGGACACGGTCTCCCCTCCGGGCGCACCCGACCCGCTTCGACCGTGTGACCGATGCCGCAGGAGCCCTCGCCCGGATCCTCCCTGGCGACCCTGCCTGCCCTTTCCCTGTTGCGCTCCGGCCTGAGCCGGGCTACAGAGGCTTCGCGGTCAGCACCCGTAGCTCAGCTGGATAGAGCGTTGCCCTCCGAAGGTGGAGGACGAGCAGAGCCGGTGCTAGATTGATCTCCTGATCCGCGAAGGACTTAGCGCTTCGCGAGCTCTGCTTGAGCTTTTGGAAGCCTGCCCGCGGCGCAAATGGGCCGCATCGGGCCGCGATGTGTGATCCGGGCGCTCAGGACTTGATTGCGTCATCGCCTGGGCTATCGACAGAGCCTGACCAAGCCGCTCTCGGGCGTGGGCGCACTAGGCAGGCGGAACACGAAGTCCAAGGAAATCCGCCTCTCCTCGTGGGGGATGCCTTCTGTGCCCATGACCGGCCTGGCCCAGTCCTTGGCGGGTGCTATCCTCGTGGCCCGCCTGCCGCTGAGGATTGAAATTCAGTCGGCTCGACCGTGCGAGACAGGCGCTCTCGAGGAGAGCGCACCATCGAGCACTCCTCGAGACACCGGGCAGCGACCGAAACAGTCCGGCCGCAGCCCCGAGCCGTCCTCACTCCGCCGGCGCCGCCTTGCTGGCCGCCGCGTCCTCCAGGTCCCGGCTGACCTTCAGGGTCATCGCGACGAGGCCGCCCGCGAGGGTGACGGCGCCCAGCACGAGCAGACCGGCGGTGAAGGTGCCCGTCAGGT
>JAEWKL010000704.1 GCA_023386115.1 Pseudomonadota bacterium | reverse complement strand
CGGGCCTGCGCCACCTGTATAAGCACGCCCTCGGCGACCTCCTGCGCCGCCTGCGCCAGGAGGGATTGGGCATCCTGCTCGTCGAGCACGACATGGATTTCGTGATGGGGCTCGCCGACCGGCTGGTGGTGATGAATTTCGGCGCCAAGCTCTGCGAGGGCGCGCCGGCGGCCGTGCGCCGCGATCCCGCCGTGGTCGAGGCCTATCTGGGGAGCGCCGCATGACGCTGCCGATGCTCGAAGCGGAGAACCTCTCCGTCGCCTACGGCAAGGTGGAGGCGGTGCGGGGCGTGTCGCTCACCGTCGAGCCCGGGCGGCTCGTCACGGTGCTGGGGGCCAATGGCGCCGGCAAGACGACGCTGCTGAACGCCCTGATGGGGGTGCTGCCGGCCCGCGGCCGCATCCGGTTCGAGGGCCGCGACCTGTCGCGGCTGCCCGTCGAGGCGCGGGTCGCGAAAGGACTGAGCCTGATCCCCGAGCGCCGCGAGCTATTCTCGACCATGAGTGTCGAGGACAACTTGAAGCTCGGCGCCTTCCGGTTCCGCAGCACCGGCGGCGGCGGCGACCTCGGGGAGATGTACCGCCTCTTCCCCCGCCTCGCCGAGCGCCGGGGCCAGCAGGCCGGCACGCTGTCGGGCGGCGAGCGCCAGATGCTCGCCATGGCCCGCGCCCTGATGGGCCGCCCGCGCCTGCTGATGCTCGACGAGCCGAGCCTCGGCCTCGCCCCGCTCATCGTCGCCGAGGTGATGCGCACCGTCGCGCGCCTGCGCGACGAGGGGGTGGCGATCCTCCTCGTCGAGCAGAATGCCCGCGCGGCGCTCCAGATCGCCGATCACGGCTACGTCCTCGACGGCGGCAGCGTGGTGCTCCAGGGCGACAGCCGCACCCTCCAGGGCGACGCCCGGGTGGTCGAGACCTATCTCGGCACCCTCGCGGTCGACGAGGCCTCGACGAGCCGCGCCGTCTCCGGACACTGAGCCGGATCGCTCCGCCCGAAGCGCGGCGGCGCCGGCGCGCCCGCGGGCCGTTGCCATGCATCGTGGGTGAGGGGCCGCGGCGACGAAGCCCCGCATGGGCCGACATCGCCCGCGATCGCGCACGACACCGGAGCCGCCGCTCGCACCGGATCCTTCTCTCCTCATCCCGGGCAATCCGCCGGACAATCCGGCGCTGTCCTTCACTCTGATGATGCGGCCCGATCCGAATCGGCCGATAGATGACGTCCAGTCGATCGCCGGAAATCGGCCGTCGCTTGGCATATCGACATCATCAAGATCTCGGGAGGGAGCAATGCGTTTGCTCGCTGCGCCGCTCGCGGCGTTGTTGACGGTCGGTTGTGTGGTCACCGCATCAGCGCGTTGCCCACTCTACCTGCCGATGCGGGTCGGCCCGACCACCGGAAACCCGGAGAAGGATACGATCGGGCTGTTCTGTGCGCAGCCCGAGGCTGCTCTGCCGGCGGCTCCCGGAACCGGCAGCCGCCCGCTGATGCGCGTGGGCGCGCCGACGGGCGATGCGGAGAAGGACACGCTGGGGTTCGCTTCGTCGTCCGTCACGGAGCAGGCCGCGCGGTGATCCTCGATCCGGGGCGAGGTTCGCCGGACCGGGTCAGCCCGGACCGGTCGATCCGCCGCGCGAGATGCGGCGCAGGCCGTCCGAACGCCCCGGCTCGACCGCGCCTCCGTCTCCCGAACCCTCACGAGGGGCTTGCCGCGGCCGCGCTCCATAGGTACCTACGGGCATGTTCGCGTCGCTGTCGCCGCCGCCGGAGCGGTCGACCGATCCCTGGCGATAAGGGCAGAGATCGAAGACAAAAACCGAGGGCCTGTAGCTCAATGGTTAGAGCCGACCGCTGATAACGTCCGGCTCACCTATTTTCTTCAATGAAATCAATGCAGAGCGCCAGCGATAGTCGCGGAACGTTCGCGATTGGTTCACGTCAATCTGTAGCGTTTCTGTCGCCCGCTCATGGCGGCGACAGCTTCGCCCATGTGGTCCGGATGGTGGTGGGCGTAATGCCTCCGAAGCACCGCCTCGCCCATGCCGGCAAACCCCGCGACCTCCGAGGCCGGCACGCCCTGCTGCATCAGGTGCGTCACGGCTGAATGCCGGAGCGTGTGCGGCGAGATCCCCTCCCCTAAACCGGCGAGCGCGACAGCATTCGCGAACCCGACCTTCACGCGCGCGACCGGCTCGCCGCGCCACTCGACGACATAGTGCCCGCCCTCCGCCGGCTGCCCGGTTCGCTCGGCCTCGGCTCGGGCCTGTTCAGCCATCCGACGCCACCGGCGGAGGTGCGCCAGGATCGACAGAGGCAGGCGGACTGGCGGCTGCCGCTTGTTGGTCTGCTGGGCACCCTCGCGCAGCCGGTAGAACACCCCGCGGTCGAGATCGAGGTAGGATCGCCCGGCGGCCACCTCCCAGCTGGCGGTCAGCACTGCGCCGGGCCGACTCGCGGTCGAATAGGCGAGCAGGATGAACCGAGCGAGATGACGCATCGTGTATCGGCCTGTGGTGGTGTTGCCGGCCTTAACAGGCTTGCCGCTGGCGCTCGCCGGCCGATCGCCCTCCCGCGCTCGCCACGCCGTCCAGACCAGTCGAGCGACCTCCGAGCGCGACAGCCAGCGCTCGCGGGCCTCGCCTTTCTTCGGCAGCGCCACCTTCACGAGCTCGCGGTGGTAGCCCTCCCGGTGATGGTGGCCGATCGCTGCGGAGAGGTCTTGCAGGTCGCGACGGGCGCCGCTGGGCGACGGCCGGGATTCCACATATGCCCGTCAGGTCGCGCCGGTGACCTGGGCCAGCGTCTTGCCGCCCCACCAGGCCAGCACGCGATAGAGGCGCTTGGCGATCCGCTTCCTGTCGGGGTGATGCGCGACGTGGTCGGTCGCGTAGATGCTTATGACGTCGGCAAGGGAGATCTCATCGAGACCACGTTGGCTGCGCGCCGGCCGGTGGGCCGCGCGGAGGTAGTCGGCGAGAGCTTCATGAGCGCCTGCAACGTCGCCTTCGCCGCATCCTGTGGGGTGCATCTTGGCGCCGTCTCGGATGACCCACCGGGCAGCACGGGTGACGCGGCCGGCGGCGTCACGGCGGGCGGGGACGAGGTAGAGACGGGGGCCTTTGGCGGGACGTGGCATAGCATCCTCATCCGCTCGATCGCGGCGAGCGTGGTGAAATCCTTCCCGGCGATCCGCTCGATGGCAAGCCGTCCTCTGGCTGCCTCGCGGCGCAGGCCGGCTGCGGTCATGCCGCCGCCCGGGAACGCGAGGCGCGCGGCGTGGGCCAACCTGAGCGGCGTGGTCTTCGTGATCTCGGGCTCCGCGGTGAAGTGCGGCGCTCGCCATGCTCAGACCTCCTCTCCTGCTGTGGAGACCGGGCCGGTGGGGCGAGCGGTGTCGATCCCGGGCGCGGAGGTCTCCGGCCCCGAGAAGCCCGGCAGCTGGCCGCGGCCGTGTCGTGTCGCACGCTTCCGGGCCAACCTCTCGATGAACTCGGGCGTGGAGCAGCGGGCCAACTCGCGCTCGGCCTCGGACATCATGTCGATGCCGCGGTCGGCCGCCCAGCAGGCCAGCGTGAAGACCGCTTGGCCGATCTCCTTCGGGAGCGCTCCCGCCGGGCGGCTGAACACGTAGCGCCCGATCGCGATCCAGTCATCGAGGGTGCCGCCGTCCGCCTGGTAACCCTCGCAGACCTCCTCCGCCGCGCGATCGCGCCGCTCAGGCCCGTTGGTCTGGTCGTCGGCGAAAGCGACGCTCATCCGTGCCGCACTGCGATCCTGATAGGTCGCGGCCTCCGACCTCGACTGGCTGATGCCGCGCAGGCTCATCTGCTTGATCGCGTCGGGCAGCGCGCGGGCATGTGCCTCGGCTGACCAGGGCCCCCGCTCCACGTTGGCGAAGCAGAGCACCCAGTCGTCGTCCGTGAGCGGCCGGCCGAGCCGCTTCGCCATGCGCTCCTCGGCGCGGATCGCGACCTCGTTCATCATCCGGGACCAGCGGACTGCGGTCATCAGGTCCGTCGCGGCGTACACGTCGTTCGGTCCGATGATGTGGCAGCACCAGAGGTCGGTGGCGGGCTGCTCAGCCCCCGGCACCGCGGCCGGCCACGACGTCTCGCAGCTCTCGCCTGGGCGAGCCGGCACCTGGCCAGTCCCGCCGCAGGTCCGGCAATGGTCCTGCCGCGTCTCGGTGTGTCGGTCCTCGTGGGTGGCCCAGCCGGTGCCGGAGCAGGTGGCGCAGGGGATGGTGATAGTGGGCATGGCGCTCACTCCGCAACGATAAGGGGAATATTGGTGGTGTCGCCCCACCTAAGGATGCAATCGATTCAGACTCTTGTAAGTGATTTTGTGCGGTCTAATACTGGAACTAAAAGTCCGCCGAACACATTGATACAACTCACAGATGATAAACACACGTTAATCACCGCCTTGAACTGGTTGATCAAGATTTGGCATACGCTCGTTCGAACCCGAAAAAAAGGCGTGGTACTATGTGGATGGAGGGACAAGGCGAATCACTTCGATGCCACATTCAAGACGTTCGAAGTTCCGGAGCGCTCGTCATAATTGATCCGAGCAAGTGCACATCCAACAGGATTTTTCTTTTCCTTGACGGCTCTACCGGCTACGCTCGTTGCGACATTGTATGGCGTGGACGAGATGAAATTGCCGTGGTGTTTATCTCCAAGCATGAAAAGGTCGAATTCAACCCGCCAGCGTAGGTAGGCGACCTCGAATGCCCGGCTCGCAAAGGCGACGATGATGAGGTCGCGCGGCATCACGGCTGCTCCGGCAGGCTGTCGATGTTGGGGAGCGCAGGCGACGGACTCGGTTGGGCGGAACGTCATCAGGCCCCTCGCACCGTCGCGATCGGCCCAACCGCCTGCCGCACGCCCGTCGTCAGCGCACGTGCCCGGCTCATCATCCCAGGCCGCCCCTCTGGCGCCCCGCGCAGCCTCACTGGTTGCTCGACCGTGACGCGCCCGCCGGCCTCGACAGCTGCGACCGCCTCGACGAGGCAGGGATGGCGCTCCAGCAGGTCGGCGAGGTGGGCGAGCCGTCGCAGGTCCATTTGCTGGGCCGCGGCGTGGGCCAGCACCCGGGAGGCCTCACGCCGAGTGCCAGGATGCTCATCGCCGACGAGGTCCAGGATCTCGGCCGCCTGCTGGCGACGCTCTTCCGCCTCGCGCGCCGCGGCCCGGCCGGCGAGCGCCAGGGACGGGTAGTCGTAGGCGCGGACGTTCGTGATGCAGGGGTCGATCATCGCGCGACCTCCCCGGAGGCGAGGTCGGCCATCAGGCGGGCGATGTAGGCTCGGCCCTGATCCGGCAGGGCCCGCAGCGTGCGGATCGTCTGCGCCTCGTCTCGCGACAGGTCGAGCGCCTGGGCGCCCTGCACGATGTCCTCGACAGAAACCTCAAGCGCCTGCGCGACGGCAGCCAAGCGCTCGTCTGGGATTGCGCCGCCGCGCTCATAGCCGGATAGCGCTCCGTAGGGCACGCGAGCCTTGCGCGCGAGGGCCCGCTGCGTAAGGCCGCGACGCCGGCGGATCTGGGCGATGCGCTCGCTGACGGCGCGGTCTCGCGCAGTGGAGTGGATGACGATTGGCATGGTCACCGTTGCTCCGGCATGTAGAGGGATCGGCGGGGCGGGAGGGCTTTGCCCAGGGGTAATGTCGCGCGGCGTGCGGGGCGCCCGGGCGGGAGCGGCTGGCCCCCGACGATCGGGCGCGCGTGCGGATCCTTGATGCCGAGGTGCGCATCGGTCTGGCGTTTGGTCTTGTCGATGCGCTTGCGGTCGCCCTGCGTCTTGCGGTCGTGGCAGTCGGTGCAGAGCACCTGGGTGTTCGAGATGATGGACGGGCCGCCGATCGCGTCTGGCACGACGTGGTCGACCTGAAAACGGCCCGGGTGCAGTTCGCAGGGGCAGCGCTCGCCGGTCGGCAGCAGGCCTTCACACTGGTCGGCGGCGCGCTTGATGGCCTGGCGCTGCACCTTCTTCGTGAAGTTCGTTCGAGCCATCAGGCGGCTCTCCCCGCCTCGCGGGACAGCGTGCCGGGAGCATTGCCGATCAGCTCGTCAATGACGGCGAGCACCGCATCCTTGGACCGCTGGAAATCGTCCTTGCCCATGGCGCGCAGGGACTGGCTCTTGGCCGTCCAGCGCACCACGACGCTGTCCTTCACCCTGACCACGGAGGTGTCTTCCACTGGTCGAAGGAAGGCGGCGATGCGGGTCGCCTCAGCCTTCGAGGAGGCGACGAAGGTCACCTCGTCGCGATAGCCGGCCTTGATGAGCGCCCACTTCCGCAGGTGGTCGGGCGTCGGGAAGCTGTCAGCCAGATGCTCCGGCAGGCTCGACCATCCATCCCGAACGCAGGCGAAGTAGTGGGCGTGGGACTTGCTGCTGCGCTCCTCCTGCTCGACGAGGATGTAGCGCTCGCCGATGACGAACTGCCGGTCGCACAGGCCCGTGAACCGACCCGCCGGCTGCATCGCATCGCCTGTCCACGTGAACTCGACCG
>JAEWKL010000696.1 GCA_023386115.1 Pseudomonadota bacterium | reverse complement strand
GCCTCGGGACTCGCCGCCGACGAGGCCACGGTCGCCGCCTTCCGGGCGCTGGCCGAGACCGACCGGCTGCTCGCCGAGGATCACGAGATTCCGGCCCTGCTGCGCGCCATCGACGGCCGCTTCGTCGCACCGGTCACCGGCGGCGACGTGCTGCGCTCGCCCGCGATCCTGCCGACCGGGCGCAACCTGCACGGCTTCGATCCCTACCGGATCCCGAGCGCCTTCGCGCTGGCCGACGGCCGGTCCCAGGTCGAGCGGCTGCTCGCCCGCCACGCGGCCGATGGCGGCGCCTATCCGGAGAGCATCGCCCTGGTCCTGTGGGGCAGCGACAACCTGAAGAGCGAGGGCGCTCCGATCGCCCAGGCCCTCGCGCTGATGGGGGCCGCGCCCCGCTTCGACGGCTACGGCCGGCTCTGCGGCGCGGTGCTGATCCCGCTCGAAGACCTCGGCCGTCCGCGCATCGACGTGGTGGCGACGCTGTCGGGCATTTTTCGCGATCTGCTGCCGCTCCAGACGAAGCTCATCGCCGAGGCGGCCTATCTGGCGGCCAGCGCCGACGAGCCGGAGGCGCTGAACTTCGTGCGCAAGCACGCGCTCGCCCATCAGGCCGCGCAGGGCATCGACCTGGAGACAGCGGCGCTCCGGGTCTTCAGCAACGCCGAGGGCGCCTACGGCGCCAACCTCAACCACCTCGTCGATTCCGGGCGCTGGGAGGACGAGGCCGAGCTGTGCGAGACCTTCTCGCGCCGCAAGAGCTTCGCCTATGGCCGCACCGGCCGCCCGGAGCCCCGCCGCGCCCTGATGCAGGCGGTGCTGGCGCAGGTCGATCTCGCCTACCAGAACCTCGATTCGGTCGAGGTCGGGGTGACCAGCGTCGACCACTACTTCGACGGGCTCGGCGGCATGGCCCGCGCGGTGGCGAAGGCCCGAGGGACCTCGGTCCCCGTCTATATCAGCGACCAGACCCGGGGCGAGGGCCGGGTGCGCTCGCTTTCCGAGCAGGTGGCGCTGGAGACGCGCACCCGCATGCTCAACCCGAAATGGGTCGAGGGGATGCTGGGCCACGGCTACGAGGGCGTGCGCCAGATCGACCAGCACCTCACCAACACGGTGGGCTGGTCGGCCACCACCGACCAGGTCGCGCCCTGGATCTACCAGCGCATCACCGAGACCTACGTCCTCGACGAGGCGATGCGCGAGCGCATGGCGGCGCTCAACCCCGCCGCCTCGGCCAAGGTCGCCCATCGCCTGATCGAGGCGCACCGGCGCGGCTTCTGGACTCCCGACCCCGAGACCCGTGCCGCCCTCGACCGGGCCGAGGAGGCCCTGGAGGACCGGCTGGAAGGCATCACCGCGGAGGCTGCCGCATGAACATCGCGATCCGAAACCCCGTGCCGGCGCGCCATGCGCCCGACGGGCGCCAGGAAGGAAGCCTTCAGGTCGCCCTCGATCCGGATATCCGCATCGAGACCGCCAAGGTCTTCGCCGTCTACGGCAAGGGCGGCATCGGCAAGAGCACGACGTCGTCGAATCTGTCGGTCGCCTTCTCGAAGCTCGGCAAGCGCGTGCTCCAGATCGGCTGCGACCCGAAGCACGATTCGACCTTCACATTGACGAAGCGTCTGGCGCCGACGGTCATCGACGCGCTCGAAGCCGTGCAGTTCCACTCGGAGGAACTGCGCGTCGAGGACTTCGTCGTCGAGGGCTATAACGGCGTGCGCTGCGTCGAGGCGGGAGGTCCGCCGGCCGGCACCGGCTGCGGCGGCTACGTCGTCGGGCAGACGGTGAAGCTCCTGAAGGAGCATCATCTTCTGGAAGACACCGACGTGGTGATCTTCGACGTGCTCGGCGACGTGGTCTGCGGCGGCTTCGCCTCGCCGCTCCAGCACGCCGACCGGGCGCTGATCGTCACGGCGAACGACTTCGACTCGATCTTCGCGATGAACCGCATCGTCGCGGCGATCCATGCGAAATCGAAGAATTACGGCGTGCGCCTCGGCGGCGTGATCGCCAACCGCTCGGCCAAGACCGACGAGATCGACCGGTTCAACGACGCGGTCGGCCTCAAGCGCCTGGCGCATTTCCGCGATCTCGACGTGGTGCGCCGCTCGCGCCTGAAGAAGGCGACCTTGTTCGAGATGGATCCCTCGCCGGAACTGCTGGCGGTGCAGGCCGAGTACCTGCAGCTCGCCGAACAGCTCTGGGCCGGCGTCGACCCGCTCCCGGCGGTGCCGATGAAGGACCGCGACCTGTTCGAGTTCCTGGGCTTCGATTGAGGAGAGCGCCGGTGATTGCCTCTCGCTCGCCTCTCAATGGTCTCGCGCCCGGATTGGGTCTCCGGCACAGAAAGCCCTCGCCCATGACCAGCTCCACCTACGCCACCCGCCGGGCCCAGCTCGAAACCTATTTCGACCGCACCGCCGTCGAGGCCTGGGCGCGGCTGACCTCCGACGCGCCGGTGAGCCGCATCCGCGCCACCGTACGGGCCGGCCGCGACGCGATGCGCGTCGGACTCCTCTCCTGGCTGCCTTCCGACCTCTCGGGGCGACGCCTCCTCGATGCCGGCTGCGGCACCGGCGCGCTCGCCGTCGAGGCGGCCCGGCGGGGAGCCGAGGTCGTCGCGATCGACGTGTCGCCGACGCTGATCGATCTCGCCCGCGAGCGCACGGCCAGCCTGCGGCTCCCGGGCTGCCTCGATTTCCAGGTCGGCGACATGCTGGACGAGGGTCTGGGGGCCTTCGACCACGTCGTGGCGATGGATTCGCTGATCCACTACCGGACGCCCGACATCGTCCGGGCCCTCTCGGCGCTCGCCCGCCGCACCGATGCGTCGCTCCTCTTCCCGGGCGCGCCGCGCACGCCGCTGCTCACCGTGATGCACGCGGCCGGCCGCCTCTTCCCCCGCGGCGACCGGGCGCCGGCGATCGAGCCGGTCGGCGAGGGCGCGCTCCGCCGCCGCATCGCCGCCGATCCGGGCCTGACGCCCTTCGCCCTCGCCCGCAGCCGGCGGGTCAATTCCGGCTTCTATCTCTCGAACGCCCTGGAGTTGGTGCGCCGATGAGCCCTGCTCGCCGCCTCGCCCAGGTGCTCGCCGAGCTCGGGCCCCGCTACCTGCCATTCGCGGATGCCGCGACGACGGAACTGCCGCTCGGCCGGCTGCTGCGTCTGTCGCTGTTCCAGGTCACGGTCGGGATGGCGGCGGTGCTGCTGATCGGCACCCTCAACCGGGTGATGATCGTCGAGCTCGACGTGCCGGCCTGGATCGTCGCCGTGATGCTGGCGCTGCCGCTGCTCGCCGCGCCGTTCCGGGCGTTGATCGGCTTCCGTTCCGACACCCACCGATCGGTGCTGGGCTGGAAGCGGGTGCCCTACCTCTGGTTCGGCACGCTGCTGCAATTCGGCGGCTTCGCCATCATGCCGTTCGCGCTCCTGATCCTGTCGGGGGACACGACCGGCCCGATCGTCGTCGGGCAGGCGGCGGCGGCCCTGGCCTTCGTGCTCGTCGGCGCCGGGCTCCACACCACCCAGACGGTGGGGCTCGCGCTCGCCACCGACCTCGCGCCGGCGCACGCTCGCCCGAAGGTGGTGGCGCTCCTCTGCGCCATGCTGCTCGCCGGCATGATGGCGAGCGCCGTGGTATTCGGGCTTGCGCTGCACACCTTTTCAGCCATCCGGCTGATCCAGGTGATCCAGGGCGCCGCGCTCGCGACCCTCATCCTCAACGGCATCGCCCTGTGGAAGCAGGAGCCGCGCGACACCTCCCGCAAGGCCGAGACCCCGCGCCGCTTCGGCGATGCCTGGCAAGCCTACGCGGCCCAGCCGCAGGCGCGCCGGCGCCTGATCGCCACCGGGCTCGGCACGGCGGGGTTCAGCATGCAGGACATCCTGCTCGAACCCTATGGCGGCCAGATCCTGCACCTGCCGGTCGCCGCCACAACCGCGCTCACCGCCGTGCTCGCCATCGGCGGCGGGGCGGGGCTCCTCACCGCGGCGCGCTGGCTCAACCGCGGCGGCGATCCGTTCCGGGTCGCGGCGGCGGGCGCCGTCGTCGGCATCGCCGCCTTCTCGGCGGTGGTC
>JAEWKL010000510.1 GCA_023386115.1 Pseudomonadota bacterium | reverse complement strand
GCCCCGGGGGGGCGGCGCCGGACGCCCGCGCGCTGCCGACCCGGCCGGGCGGCCGGTCGGGCGAGGCGCCGCTCCTCCAGACCCTGTCGCTGTCGAAATCCTACGGCGGCGTGAAGCCGGCGCGGGACGTCAGCGTCACGCTGACGGAAGGGCACATCCACGCGCTGATCGGGCCGAACGGCGCCGGTAAGTCGACCCTCATCAACATGCTCTCAGGGATCGTCCGCCCGAGCGAGGGCCGGATCCTGTTCCGGGGGCGCGACCTCGCGCGCCAGCCGGTCCACGCGATCTGCCGCCTCGGGATCGGCCGCACGTTCCAGAACCTCCGCCTGTTCCGCGATCTCACGGTCATGGAGAACGTGCTGCTCGGCAGCCACGACCGGATGCGGAACGGCGTCCTGCGCTCGCTCCTCGGCCTCGGCGGGCCCGAGGAGCGGGCCGCCCGGCAGCGCGCCGCCGACATCCTCGCCTTCGTGGGCCTGTCGCACCTCGCATCAATCAAGGCCGGGAGCCTTGCCTACGGCCTTCAGCGCCGAGTCGAGCTGGCGCGGGCGCTCGCCACCGAGCCCGCCCTCCTGCTCCTCGACGAGCCGGCGGCCGGCCTCAACCCGCAGGAAACCGACGCGCTCGGCGACCTCATCCTGCGCATCCGCGACCAGGGCATCACGATCCTGCTCGTCGAGCACCACATGGACATGGTGATGCGGATCTCCGACCACGTCGTCGTGCTCGATTACGGCGAGACGATCGCCGAGGGCGCGCCCACCGCGATCCAGCGCGACCCGCGCGTCATGGCCGCGTATCTGGGCAGCGACGACGTCACCCTGACCCTCGCCCGTCCGGAGGCCCTGGCGTCATGACCGTGCAGTCCATCGCCTCCTTCGGGAGCGCGGGCGAGCCCGCCCTCGAGGTCGAGGATGTCAGCCTCGCCTACGGGCCGATCGCGGCGGTGAGCGGCGTTTCGCTCCACGTGCCGCGCGGCGCGGTCGTCGCCATCGTGGGCGCCAACGGCGCCGGCAAGACGACCCTGCTGAAGGCGATCTGCGGCCTGATGCCGGTCGCCTCCGGCCGGATCCGGTTCGAGGGCCGGGACATCACCGCCATGCCGGCCCACCGCCGCGTGACGGCCGGCATCGCTCTGTCCCCGGAGGGCCGGCAGGTGTTCCCCGATCAGTCGGTCGCCGACAACCTGGAGCTGGGCGCCTATGCGCGCAGCCTCTCGGCGCCAGCGATGGCGGCCGCCATGGAGGAGCAGTTCGCCTTCTTCCCGCGGCTGAAGGAGCGCCGCAACCAGGCGGCCGTCACCCTGTCGGGCGGCGAGCAGCAGATGCTGGCGATCAGCCGCGCCCTGATGGCCGGCCCGCGGCTGCTGCTGCTCGACGAGCCGTCGCTCGGCCTCGCGCCCCTCGTCATCAACGACATCTTCCGGGCCATCGCCCGCCTGCGGGACGGCGGCATGACCATCCTCCTCGTCGAGCAGATGGCCAACCTGGCGCTCGCCATCGCCGACACCGCCTACGTCCTCGAGACCGGCCGTGTCACCCTGTCGGGCCGGGGACGGGACCTCCTGCGCGATCCGCAGGTTCGGTCGGCCTATCTCGGCGCCGGGCATTAAGGCGAGCGGCCCCGCAGGCACGGGTGATCGTCGTTGGGTCGACAGATCCCTGGCAGCCGCAGGGCTGTACGGTGACATGGAGAGGGGCCCCGCGCGTGATTTGTGGAGGGACTTTCCCCAGACATCCTCCGGCTACCGGAAGAGAGGACGAGATGCGTCGCGCGAAAAGGCAGGGCCCGTTGTGCGTTCGCGCGCGGACTCACTAATGGAGAGCGATCGGTCGCGTGGGAAAAGCTCCCCGCGGCAGGGCCGCGACGCGAGCGTGAAGGGGGGCGCTTTCCTGATGAGCACGATCGAGGGACGCGGCGTTCAATCCGTCGAGGTCGGAGCGCGGATCCTCCATGCGATGGTCGAGATCGGCGCGGTGGCGATGCTCCGGGACATCGCGGCCCGGGCCGACATCGCGTCGGCGCAGGCGCATGCCTACCTGGTCAGCTTCCGCAAGACGGGTCTCGTCGAGCAAGACCCGCAGAGCGGCCGCTACCGGCTCGGGCCCTTCGCGCTGCAGCTGGGCCTCGCCCGCATGCGCCAGGTCGACACCCTGCGGGTCGCCGCGACCGCGGCCTCGGACCTGGCGACCGAGTTCGGCCTGATGGTCACGCTGTCGGTCTGGGGAACTCATGGCGCGACGATCGTGCAGGTGCAGGAGGCGGAGGTTCCCATCCACGTCAACCTGCGGGCGGGCGGCGTCTACACGCTGACCGGGACGGCAACGGGCCGCCTGTTCGCGGCCTATCTGCCGCCTCGCATCGTCGAGCCGCTGGTCGAGGCCGAGCTGCGCGCCGGGCCGCAGAGCCGCGGCATCGGCGTCCCGACCTCGCTCTCCGCCCTGGTGAAGGCCGCGGAGCGGATCAGGCGCGAGGGCTGCTCGACCACCGCCGGGAGCCCGGTTCCGGGCATCAACGCCATCGCGGTTCCGATCTTCGATCATACCGGCCAGTTGCAATGCGCCCTGACGCTGATCGGCCCCGAGAGCGACATCGATATCGGCGAGGCGAGCCCGGCCGTGACGAGGGCCTGCGCCTTCGCCCAGGATATCTCGGCGAAGCTCGGCTACGCCGCCGACAGGAGCGAGGCGGAAGCCACGGCCGAGACTCCCGGTGCGAGCGGCGCCCGGCAGCGCCGCGCCGCGCGGGCGGAGGGTTGATCGCCCGCGCTCCTTGATGCCGGCTTACTCCGCGTCGGGCTGGCGCGACGGATGCGCGGCCTGGAAGGCCGGGTGCGCCTCGGCGAGGGTCGTGGCGCGGACGATCCGCGGAAACGGCTCCAGCGGCACGGCAAAGCGCTGGGCCGCGTAGACCTGCGGCACCAGGTAGACGTCGGCGAGCCCCGGCTCGGGGCCGAAACAGAAGCCGTCATCCCCGATCAGCGCCTCGATCGCCGCGAAGCCCTCGGAAATCCAGCGCACGATCCAGGCCGCGACCGCCGCCTCCGGCTGGCCGAGGTCGCGCCGCAGGTGGTTGAGCGGCCCGACATTGTGCAGCGGATGGATGTCGCAGCCGATGATCGCCGCCACCGCCCGCACCCGGGCCCGCGCGACCGGGTCCGCCGGCAGCAGCGGCGGATCGGGATAGACCTCGTCCAGGTACTCGATGATCGCCGGCGACTGGATCAGCACGCGGCCGTCGTCGAGGACGAGGCTCGGCACGCGCCCTTGCGGGTTGATCCGCCGGTAGGTCTCGCTCCGGTGCTCGCCGCCGTTGCGCACCAGATGGACCGGCACCTGCTCCGGTGTCAGGCCCTTCAGCGCCAGGGCGATGCGCAGGCGGTAGGACGAGGTCGAGCGCCAGTAGCCGTAGAGCGTCATCATGCGACCGCTCCGAGGATGACCGCCCGGCACTCGCCGAACCCGATCTGGGCGAAGCCCTCGCGGATCCCGCGGGCCCGCAGGATGATCTCGTCGCCGTCCTCCAGGAACCGGCGCTCCTCGCCCGAGGCGAGGCGGAGCGGCTCCCTGCCCCCCCGGGTCGCCTCGACCAGGCTGCCGCAGGCATCGCGCTCCGGCCCGGAGATCGTCCCGGTGCCGAGCAGGTCGCCCGGCTGGAGGTTGCAGCCGCCGCTTGTGTGATGGGTCACCATCTGCGCCATGGTCCAGTACATGTGGCGCGTGTTCGAGGCCGAGATCCGGTGCGGGGGAAGGCCCGCCGCGCGCAGTCCGGGCGTCACCAGGAACACGTCGAGCCGGAGATCGAAGGCGCCGCCGCTCTGGTCGGCCTCGTCGAGCAGGTAGGGCAGGGGCACCGGATCGCCCGGAGGCCGGGCTGCTTGGGCGATGCGGAACGGCGCCAGCGCCTCCGGCGTGACGATCCAGGGTGAGATCGTCGAGGCGAAGTTCTTGGCGAGGAAGGGGCCGAGCGGCTGGTACTCCCAGGCCTGGATGTCCCGGGCCGACCAGTCGTTGAGGAGGCAATAGCCGGCGATGTGCTCCTGCGCCTCAGCGATCGCGATCGGCGTGCCGAGGTCGTTGCCGGGGCCGATCCAGACGCCGAGCTCCAGCTCGAGGTCGAGCCGGGTCGAGGGGCCGAAGGACGGCGCGGCCGCGTCCGGCGCCTTGGACTGCCCGCGCGGCCGGCGCACCGGCGTGCCGGAGGGCCGGATCGAGGAGGCGCGGCCGTGATAGCCGATCGGCACGTGCTTGTAGTTCGGCAGAAGCGGATTGTCCGGCCTGAACTGCTTGCCGATGTTCTCGGCGTGGTGGATGCCGACGTAGAAGTCGGTGTAGTCCCCGATCGCCGCCGGCAGGTGCAGCGTGCAGGCGGCTGCCTCGTGCAGGAGCGGCGCGACCCGGTCGCGCTCGGGCGACCCCTCGCGCAGCAGCTCCGACAGGCGCGCCCGCAGGG
>JAEWKL010000555.1 GCA_023386115.1 Pseudomonadota bacterium | reverse complement strand
CCCCGCCCCCCCGGGCCCCGCCGCCGCCGGCAACCCGGGATCCATAACCGTTGACGGCGCAGAACCTCGCAACACGCGTTCCGCCTAACCCAGAACCGCTGGCGGTTATGGATCCCGGGCTCCGCTTTCGCGGCCCCGGGATGACGTGGAGCGGGCTGGTCATAGTCGAGGAGCGGACGACGATTTCGGAGGAGATCAGCCCCCCTCGACCTCCCCACCATCCCCGTCGACCTCGGCATCCGCCTCGCCCTCGCCCTCGATGTGCTCGACCGACACCACCTTCTCGGTCTTGTCGGTGTTGAACACCGTGACGCCCTGCGAGGCGCGGCCGACCACCCGGATGTCGTCGACGGGCACCCGGATCAGCTTGCCGGCATCGGTGACCAGCATGATCTGGTCGCTGGTCTCCACCGGGAAGGAGGCGACGAGGGTGCCGTTGCGGGCATTGACCTCCATCGCCTTGATGCCTTTGCCGCCGCGATTCGACGTCCGGTACTCGAAGGACGAGGTGCGCTTGCCGTAGCCGCGCTCCGACAGGGTGAGGACGAATTGCTCCGCCGCCCCCATGGCGATGTAGCGGTCCTGCTCCAGGTCGATCGAGGCCGCGGCCTCCTCGGCCTCGGGCTCGGGCGCCGCCGGCAGCTCGATCGCCTCGCCGGTGGCGCGACGGTCGGCATTCGCGCGCCTCAGATAGGCCTGGCGCTCCTCGGGCGAGGCCTCGAAGTGGCGCAGGATCGTCATCGAGATGACCTCGTCGCCCTTGCCCAGGTTGATGCCGCGCACGCCGGTGGAATCGCGGCCCTTGAACACCCGCACGTCGGTGACGGGGAAGCGGATGCACTGGCCCGCCCCGGTGGTCAGCAGCACGTCGTCGGCTTCCGTGCAGATCTCGACATGGACGATGTGGTCGCCCTCGTCGAGCTTCATGGCGATCTTGCCGTTGCGGTTGACCTGCACGAAGTCGGACAGCTTGTTGCGCCGCACGTTGCCGGAGGCGGTGGCGAACATCACGTCCAGGGTCTCCCAGGACGCCTCGTCCTCGGGCAGCGGCATGATGGTGGTGATGCGCTCCGCCCCCTGGTCGAGGGGCAGGATGTTGACGAGCGCCTTACCGCGCGCATTCGGCGCCGCGAGCGGCAGCCGCCACACCTTCTCCTTGTAGGCCTGGCCCTGCGACGAGAAGAACAGCACCGGCGTGTGGGTATTCGCCACGAACAGCCGGGTGACGAAATCCTCGTCGCGCATCGACATGCCGGCCCGGCCCTTGCCGCCGCGGCGCTGGGCCCGGTAGGTCGAGAGCGGGACGCGCTTGATGTAGCCGGCGTGGGACACGGTCACGACCATGTCCTCGCGCTGGATCAGGTCCTCGTCCTCGACGCTCGAATCCCAGTCCAGGATCTCGGTCTTGCGTGGGGTCGCGTACTCGGCCCGCACCTCCGCCAGCTCGTGCTTGACGATGCCCATGATCCGGGCGCGCGAGCGCAGGATGTCGAGGTAGTCGGCAATCTCGTCGGCGAGCCGCTTCAGCTCGTCGCCGATCTCGTCGCGGCCGAGCGCGGTCAGGCGCTGGAGGCGCAGGTCGAGGATCGCGCGGGCCTGGGTCTCGGACAGGCGGTAGGTGCCGTCCTCGCTCACCCGGTGGCGCGGATCGTCGACGAGGGCGATCAGCGGCGCGATGTCCTCGGCCGGCCAGTCGCGGGCCATCAGGGCCTCGCGGGCGGTGTTCGGATCCGGCGAGGTCCGGATCAGCCGGATCACCTCGTCGATATTGGCGACCGCGATGGCGAGACCACACAACACGTGCGCCCGCTCGCGCGCCTTGTTCAGGAGGAACTTGGTGCGGCGGGAGACGACCTCCTCGCGGAAGTCGATGAAGGCCTGGATCAGGTCCTTGAGGTTGAGGAGCTCCGGGCGCCCGCCGTTCAGCGCCACCATGTTGCAGCCGAAGCTCGTCTGCAGCGGGGTGTAGCGGTAGAGCTGGTTCAGGACCACGTCGGCGACGGCGTCGCGCTTCAGCTCGACAACGATGCGCATGCCGTCGCGGTCGGATTCGTCGCGCAGGTCGGCGATGCCCTCGACGCGCTTCTCGCGCACGAGATCCGCGATCTTCTCGACCAGCGAGGCCTTGTTCACCTGATACGGGATCTCGGTGAAGATCAGCGCCTCGCGCTCCTTGCGCAACTCCTCGATATGCGACTTCGCCCGCATGATCACCGAGCCGCGGCCGGTCATGTAGGCCGAGCGGGTGCCCGAGCGCCCGAGGATCGAGCCGCCGGTGGGGAAGTCCGGACCCGGGATGATGTCGTTCAGGCCCTCGATGGTCACGCCTGGATCGTCGATGAGGGCGATGCAGCCGTCGATCACCTCGCCGAGATTGTGCGGCGGGATGTTGGTCGCCATGCCGACCGCGATGCCGCCGGCGCCGTTGACGAGGAGGTTGGGGAAGCGGGCGGGCAGGACCGCCGGCTCGTCCTTCGACTCGTCGTAGTTCGGGTTGAAGTCGACGGTGTCCTTGTCGATGTCCTCGAGCAGGGCCATCGACGGCTTCGCCAGGCGCGATTCGGTGTAGCGCATCGCCGCCGGCGGGTCGCCGTCGATCGAGCCGAAATTGCCCTGGCCGTCGACCAGCATCAGCCGCATGGCGAAGTCTTGCGCCATGCGGACGAGGGCATCGTAGATCGACTGGTCGCCGTGCGGGTGATACTGACCCATCACGTCGCCGACGATGCGGGCCGACTTCACGTACTTGCGGTCCGGCAGGTAGCCGTTCTCGTACATGGAGTACAGGATGCGGCGGTGCACCGGCTTCAGGCCGTCGCGCGCATCCGGCAGGGCCCGGCTGACGATGACGCTCATCGCGTAGGCCAGGTAGGACTGGCGCATCTCGTCGGTGATCGAGACGGGCTTGATGTCGGTCGCAGGCGGGGGGGCGCCGGTCGGGTCGTTCTCTGCCAAGGTCTGTCTCTCGTCGCGGCCCGCGCGGGCTCACACTCTCTCGCCGGACGGCTTAGCCGATTTGCGCTCCCGGTGCCAGCGCCAAAGGCCGGTTCCGAGCGCGGAAGGCGAAGCAAATCAGCATCTTAGATGGGCGTTCCGGAGATGTTCCACAAGCCCGCCCGATGCCGGTGGACGAGTGTCCCGCGAACTCGTTAGAGATTGGCAAAGGATGCGGGAGGACGGCGCCGGTGGCGGGCCGCCCGCCTGCGGGAGGCCGCCGATGGACGTCGTCATTGACCACAACCCGGGCTGCGCACGTCGCGCACGGTGCCGGCGATGATCCGCCATGCCGGCATCGAGCCGCACGTCGTCGAGTACCTGAAGACCCCTCCGACGAAGGGCTTGCTGCGCCGCCTCTTCGCCCGGGCCGGCCTCTCGGTGCGCGAGGGCTTGCGGAAGAAGGGCACGCCCTACGCCGAGCTCGGCCTCGACGATCCCGCGCTCACCGACGACCAGCTCCTCGAGGCGATCGCGGCCCACCCGGTCCTGCTCGAACGTCCCGTGGTGGCGAGCCCCCGCGGCGTGCGCCTGTGCCGCCCCTCCGAGCGGGTGCTGGACCTGCTGCCGCCGCGACAGGGCGAGTTCGTCAAGGAGGACGGCGTGCGCGTCACCGACGAGCACGGGCGCCGGGTTGCCACGGCCTGAATCCCATGACCGTTCGATTCCCATGACCTTTCAGGGGCGCTGGCCGGTCATCTCGGCCCTCGGCATCGTGCAGATCCTCGCCTGGGGCTGCAGCTACTACCTGCTGACGGTGCTCGGGCCGTCGATCGCGGGGGAGACCGGCTGGGGGCTGCCCTGGATCTTCGGCAGCCTCACCGCCGGCATGCTGGCGGCGGGCGCCGTCGCGCCGCTCGCCGGACGGACGATCGGCCGCCTCGGCGGAAAACCGGTCCTGACGGTCTCGGCCCTGCTGCTGGCCGCCGGGCTGGTGACGTTAAGCCTCGCGCCGAACCTGCCGGTCTTCGGCCTCGGCTGGCTGGTGATCGGCGCCGGGATGGGGTCTGGCCTCTACGACGCCGCCTTCGCGACGCTCGGGCGGCTCTACGGCGCCGATGCCCGCCCGGCGATCACGGCCCTGACACTCTGGGGCGGGTTCTCCAGCACCCTGTGCTGGCCGCTCTCGGCCTTCCTGCTCGCGCATCTCGGCTGGCGCGGCACCTGCCTGACCTACGCCGCCCTGCAACTCGGCGTGTGCCTGCCGCTGATCCTCGGGGCGATCCCGCGCGCCGCGCCGCGGCCGGTCGCGACGGGCGGCCGGTCCGACACGGTGTCGCTCGATGCGTCCGAGCGCCCGGTCTTCCTGGTGCTGGCCGCCATCGTGACCTGCACGGGCATCGCCACCTCGATCTTCTCCGTCCACCTGCTGACCCTGCTGCAGGATCGCGGCCTGTCGCTGGCGGCGGCGGTGTCCCTCGGCACCCTGGTCGGCCCGTCGCAGGTCGGGGCACGGCTCCTGGAGGTCGCCAATCGCAGCCGGCACCATCCGATCTGGACCCTCACCGTCGCGGTGGTGCTGATGGCGATCGGCTTAGGGTTGCTGTGGAGCGGGCTCCCGGCGCCGGGCCTGGTCCTGGTGATCTACGGCGCCGGCAACGGGCTCTACTCGATCGGCCGCGGCACCCTGCCGCTCGCCCTGTTCGGGCCCGACCGCTACGCCGCCCTGCTCGGCCGGCTGGCGAAGCCGAGCCTCGCGGCGCAGGCCCTGGCGCCGTCCGCCGCGGCCTACCTCATCGCTCGTGCGGGCACCGACGCGACGCTCATGGCGCTGGCGATCCTCGGGATGATCGACGTTGCCCTCGTCGCCGTCCTGTGGCGGGTCCGCCGTCGCAGTTCGGTGCCGGTCCCGGTCGTAGCCGAAGAAAAGCCCCTCCCGCAGGGCGGAAGGGGCTGACAGGCGGTCAGGCGCGGCTCGCGTCCGACGGTCGCTCAGTGCGTGGTGACGGTCTGGGCCGCCCCGGCGGCGCGACGCCGGCGCGGGGCCGGCTTCGCGACGGCCTCGGCCACCTCGGCCACGGCCTTGGCGGCAGCGGCCTTGGCAACGGCAGTCTTGGTAACGGCGGTCTTGGCAGCGGCCGGCTTGCGGGCCGCCGGCTTGCGCGCCGACTCGGCGACGATGGCCTCCGCGGCGGCCGGCGCTTCGGCCACGGCGGGCAGCGCCTGCTTGGCCAGTTCCTGCTCGGCGAGACGCCAGTAATGCTCGTCGCGGCCCGGCGCGCGGCCGTCCCGCTCCCAGAGGGCGTAAGCCCGTTCGCGGATGCTCGTCTCGAAGTGATCCATCCCGACCTCCTCGGTGTTCAGTTGAGCGGACCATCGCGGTTCATGGTTAAGAAAGACCTAATCCGCGGACCCGGATCGGTCTGCGGCCAGATGGGGACCTGCGCGATCCTCCCCAGCCCGATACCCGCGCCGCGCTTGCTCCCGCTCGCCGCCTCCGGCACACCGGCGCAGGCGCGAGCGGGTTTTTGGCTGCGATGGCATTGGTGAAGAAGGCGAAGCTCGCAGCCCGGGACGATGCGCCCGCGGCGCCCGAGGCGGGACGGGAGCCCGCACCGTCCGCGCGGCAGGACCGGACCCGAGAGGGGGCGGGGACGCGCCGGCAGAAGGCGACCGAGCGCCTGGGCGC
>JAEWKL010000539.1 GCA_023386115.1 Pseudomonadota bacterium | reverse complement strand
GTGCTGGAGATGCCCTACGGGCAGGTCGATAAGCTGACCAAGCTCGTCCCCAACAACCCGGCGAACCCGGTCACGCTCGAACAGGCCATCGCGGGCGAGCCTAAGCTCCAGGCCGCCGCGGAGGAGGAGCCGGTCGTCGGGCGCATGCTCGAGATCGCCAAGAAGCTCGAAGGCCTGCACCGGCACGCCTCCACGCACGCAGCGGGCGTCGTGATCGGCGATCGGCCGCTTGAGGAGCTCGTCCCGCTCTACCGCGACCCGAAGACCGGGATGCGAGTGACCCAGTTCAACATGAAATGGGTCGAGCAGGCCGGGCTGGTGAAGTTCGACTTCCTCGGCCTCAAGACCCTGACCGTCTTGCGCGCCGCGACCGACCTCCTGAAGCAGCGCGGCGTCGAGGTCGACCTGCCCTCGCTGCCGATCGATAATCAGCTCACCTACGAGCGCCTGAGGAAGGGCGAGACGGTCGGGGTGTTCCAGGTGGAATCGGCCGGCATGCGCAAGGCGCTGGTCGAGATGTGCGCCGACCGGTTCGAGGACATCATCGCCCTCGTGGCGCTCTACCGCCCGGGCCCGATGGCCAACATCCCGGTCTATTGCGAGCGCAAGCTCGGCCGCGATGCCGGCAACGAGAAGAACTGGTACCCGCACGAGAAGCTGGAGCCGATCCTCGCCGAGACCTTCGGCATCATCGTCTACCAGGAGCAGGTGATGGAGGTCGCGAAGGTCCTCGCCGGCTACTCGCTCGGCGATGCCGACCTCCTGCGCCGCGCCAAGGGCAAGAAGATCAAGCCGGAGATGGACGCCCAGCGCGACCGCTTCGTGAAGGGCGCGGTCGAGCGCGGCCTCGACAAGGCCAAGGCCAACGAGATCTTCGACCTCCTGGCCAAGTTCGCCGATTACGGCTTCAACAAGTCGCACGCCGCGGCCTACGCGCTGATCACCTACCAGACTGCCTACCTGAAGGCGAATTACCCGGTCGAGTTCCTGGCCGCCTCGATGTCCCTCGACATCGACAACACCGACAAGCTCGCCGAATTGCGCCAGGACGCGCAGCGCCTCGGCATCAAGGTCGAGCCGCCGAACGTGAACCGCTCCGGCGTCACCTTTGAGGTGCATGACGGCGCGATCCGCTACGCGCTCGCCGCCATCAAGGGCGTCGGGCGGTCGGCCGTCGAGGCGATCGTGCAGGCCCGCGGCGACAAGCCATTCCGCGATCTCGGCGACTTCGCCCGGCGCCTCAATCCGAAGCTCGTCAACAAGCGCACCCTGGAGAGCCTGGTGGCGGCCGGCGCCCTCGACGCGATCGAGCCCGACCGGGCCAAGGCTTTTGCCGCCGTCGAGCCGATGATGCGGCTGGCTCAAGGCGCGGCCGAGGCCGAGACCGTCGGCATGATGGACATGTTCGGCGGCGTCGCGGCGGCCGAGGTATCGTTGCGCATCCCCGCCCACGAGCCCTGGCCGATGGCCGACCGGCTCAAGCGCGAATACGACGCGGTCGGCTTCTTCCTCTCCGGCCATCCCCTCGACGAGTACGGCGACCTCCTGCAAAAGCTCCGGGTCCAGACCTGGGCCGAGTTCTGCCGCTCGGTCCGCGCCGGCACCTCCACGGTCGGCCGGGTGGCGGCGAGCGTGCTCGACCGGGCCGAGCGCCGCACCAAGACCGGCAACAAGCTCGGCATCGTGACGCTTTCCGACCAGACCGGCCACTTCGAGGCGATCATCTTCTCGGAAGGGCTCCAGCACTACCGCGACATGCTGGAGCCCGGCGCCGCCCTGGTGCTCCAGCTCCAGGCCAGCACCGAGGGCGAGGACGTGCGCGCCCGCATCCAGACCTGCGAACCCCTCGACCAGGCCGCCTCCCGCCACCAGAAGGGCATGCGCATCTACCTGCGCGACGAGCGTCCGATCTCCAGCGTGCAGCAGCGGCTGCAGGTGCGCGGGGAGGGGGAGGTGTCGCTGATCCTGATCCTCGACGGGGGTGAGCGGGAGGTGGAGGTGAAGCTGGGCGGCAAGTACCAGGCGACGCCGCAGATCGCAGGGGCGCTCAGGGCGGTGCCGGGGGTGGTGCAGGTGGAGGTGAGTTGAGGGGGCGCCCCGGGATCCCGGGGTGGTCCTTCAGCCGCGGCGACGCTCCGCTTCCGCACCCTGCCGACGGAGCGACAATCCACCGCGCGCTACCAGAACTCGCGAGACGCCGGCCGTCGCGCATCCGTCGTCTCGTCGCGTGCGGTCCGTCGCACCGGCGCACCCGATGCGCCGCAAGGCGCTGTGCTCGCTCCCGGCTTCAAGGCGCTACGTCTCCGAACCACCTCGTCTGGTTCTTCCGGCCACGACGGCTGACCGCTGCACCGCAGTCGACGCCCTGGCCGCACGGTGCGGCGGCGCTCCCTCACCTTTAAATTTTGAGAATGTTATCATTGATCTATGATGATATTTTAAGATTTTGAATCGGGAGTGTGCCGATGTCGCAGGAATATAAGACATGGCATGAAATCGAAGGCATGGTCATCGCACATATTCGCGAGCTGCCTATAGCCAGCAAAATGATTAGATTCGAGCTGTTATACGATAAAAACGAGTCGAAACCGCGTGGATTTGATGTAGAAACAGTCAACATGTCGGGAGAAGAACACGCTATTTTTGCCAGATATCTCGCACTCTTTATCGAAAATCTCGAAAAAGTCTACCGCATTTTACCGTAGAGTGTGGTCCGGCGTCGGCAAGCATCAGGCCATGTCCGATCGGCCGTTTCCGGCCACCGCCACGTGCTCGCTGTCGTGGAGGCGTCGCCTGACCGGCGAAGAATCGGCATCGGCATCGCCGTCGTCGGACGAGGATCCGGCCGGGACGGTGCCTCGACGGGACGGTCATGGCACGTCTCCGCTCGGCATCGTGCTGGGCGTTCAGCCGTCCCGGCTCGGCGTTCGACCGTGTTCGGGGTCGTGCCGGCTCAAGCGGCAGACCGCAGCGCGCCCAGCCGCGCCTTCTCCGCGGCGATGTGGTGAGCCAGGCGCGTGGCGAGCGTGACCACCGTCAGGGTCGGGCTCGCCTGGCCCGAGCGCGGCAGGACGGCGGCGCTGGCGACGTACAGGTTGGGCGCGTCGAACACCCTCAGGTTGCGGTCGACGACGCCGCGTTCCGGCGTGTCGGCCATCCGGGCGGTGCCGATCTGGTGCGTGCCGTGGCCGAACAGCCGCATCACGGCCTCGACGTTCTGCTCCGCCGGTTGACGGTAGTCGAGACGGCCGAACCCGGTTCGGGCGAGCCAGCCCGCGAGCAGGTCGTGGGCCCGCACCACCGCCCGGGCGTCGTTCTCGTGCACCCGATAGTCGATGTGCAGGCGCGGCAGCCCGGTCGCGTCGATCCGGTCGTCGAGCCGCACGCGGCTCTCGGCCCAGGGCGACTGCTCGGAGTGGTAAGACAGGCCGTAGCGCCGGCCGGGATTGCGCACGAACAGGCCGGGCAGCCGCGTCGCGGCACCGTAGCGCTGCCACGCCACCCGCGCGCCCGCGACCAGCGCCCCCGGCAGATCGCGACCGACATTGCACAGATGCGGCCATCGCGCGACGGTCTTGGGCACGTGCCGCACCCGCAGGGCTTCCGGCAGCAAGGCCCGGCCGATGGGATCGAAGGACAGGGCCAGGAAGGTCAGCGACAGGAGCGCGTTGCCGTGGCCGGCATCGGCCATGCGCGGGATGACCGGCCAGAACGCCACGTTGAGGAGGTTGTGCTCGGCCTGCAGGGCCGGGCTCGGCACGAAGCGACGGCGCATGTACCAGCCCTCGCCGTCGCGCGCGAAGGCGAAGGCGGTGTCGAGGGCCTCCGACGCGAAGGTGATGTCGGCGATCTCGCCGATCACGTGACCCATGTAGTGGCGCCCGAGCGGCCCGTCGCGCCCACCGAACATCTGCGGCCGCCGCCGCTGCAGGCTGAGCAGGAGGCGCGTGGTCTCGAGGCCGCCGGCCGCCACCACGAGGCGTGTGACCGGCACCGTCCTGCGCTCGCCGGAGGGCCGCACCACCACCACCGCCCGGACGGCGCCGCCCTCGTCGAACAGCACGTCGACCACGGTCGCGTGCAGCCGGACGTCGATGTCCGGGTCGGAGGCGAGGGTGTCGGCGTGGGACACCTGCAGCCGGGGCCGGCCGCTCCAGCGCTCGAGGCTCTCGAACGTGAAGGCGTCATCGTCGGCGCGGATGCCGGGGAGGGGGGCCTCAAAGACCGGCTCGCCGCACGAGACGACGCGGCAGGCGGTCGGCAGGAAGGGGGCGAGATCCGCGAGGGTGATCGGCCAGTCGGGCATGCCGGGCCGGGGGCGGAAGTCGACGGGATCGAAGGGCAGGCAGCGCCCGCCCCACAGGTTCGAGGTGCCGCCGAAGCGGCGCGCGACGGCGATGGTCATGTCGTCGTGGCGGGCCGGATCCGCGAGCTCGGCGCCGGAGAGGTCTTGGATGGGCCGTTCGGGTTGCAGCCCGCCCGATTCCAGCACCAGGGCGGAGAGGCCGAGCCGCCGCAACTCCAGAGCGAGCGACAGGCCGGCCGGTCCGGATCCGATGATGCAGACGTCGTGCCGCGACTGCTCAAGTCCTTCACAATGATCGATGATCATGGCCGCTGCTCCGGCGATGAAGAATGTGTCGCCATCCAGCGGACGGACAGACAAGGGAAAGCGAGTTTGAAATTTTGTCCGATCCGGTTTTGGGGCAATTTATCCATGTTGAAAATCTTTAGACACAGATTGATGCAATAAGTACCACTTTAGTTTGGTGCTTCATCCTAATTTGGCGATTGATGTAAGCTTGATATATGTCTTTTGTTGTATTTTTAATCTGGACTGCGCTTCGCAGTCATGAGAAAATTGATAATCTGAAAATGGGTGAGATGTTCCCGGGCCCGGTGGGACCCTGAGGATGCCGCGCCCTGCCGGGGCGTCGCGTGCGCACGGATCGCTTCGCCTCCCGCCGGGTGGAACGGCGGCAGCACAATCCACGGCATCTGTCGGACGATGACGCTATTCCGGTCCGACGAGGCGAGGCCGACCGACCCGGTTCTGCGGCGCATTCCGGATCAGCGAACGGGCGTTGCGGGGTGGGAGCGACCGTCGGCGGAGGTTCGCGATCCACCCGGAGCGGCGTGCACCCGCGGCAGATCCCTCCAGGATCGCGAAGAAACCTCTGTCGATCATCGCGTGGTGAGCGCAATGGTTCTGCTGCTCCCTGGTTGAGGCAGCCGGAACCGACTGTCGGTCTCCTATGGCCGGTGAGGCGACGGAGCCCAGCCCACCTTTCTCAACCCTAACCACCCCGCCAGACTTTCCAGCTCCACGCCCAACGACTCCTGCGCGCTATCCCTCACCCCCGGCTCCCAATGCACTGCGTGCACCACGAGCCGCGACCCCGCCCGGTCCGCCTTGAGATCCACCCGCCCCACCAGCTCCTCCCCGAACAGGAACGGCAGCACGTAATAGCCGTGCTGGCGCTTGGCCGCTGGGGTGTAGATCTCGATGCGGTAGCGGAAGCCGAACAGGCGCTCGGTGCGGGCGCGCTCCCAGACCAGGGGGTCGAAGGGGGCGAGCAATGCCCGGGCGTTGACGCGGCGGGGGATCGTCGCGTCGCGGTGGAGATAGGCGGGGGGCCAGCCGGGCACGTCCGCCGGGCGGAGGGTGCCCTCCTCGACGAGCCGGGCGATGGAAGCCGCGGCGTCGGACGCGTCGAGGCGGAAGTAGTCGCGGAGTTCCGCGGCGGTGGCGATGCCGAGCGCCCGGGCGGAGAGGGCGACCAGCTGTGCCTGCGCCTCCGCCTCCGGCACGTCGGGCAGGGAGAGAATGTCCGGCGGGATCACCCGCTCGGTGAGATCGTAGACCCGCTCGAAGCTCCGCCGCCTTGTCGCAGTGGTGACGTGGCCGGCATAGAACAGCCATTCGAGCATGCGCTTGGGCTCGCTCCACTCCCACCAGCCGGCCCGGCCGGTCTGGACGTCGGAGGCCGACATCGGGCCCTCGTCGCGCAGGCGCGCGAGCAGCGCCATCGCCTCCGTCCGGCGCTCGCCCGCGAAGACCCGCATGCCGGTATAGCCGGCCAGGCCCCGGTCGGCCCGGGCCATGCGCCAGCGCAGGAGCGGGTGGAGCGCGAGCGGCAGCAGCGAGGCCTCGTGCGCCCAGTACTCGAACAGCCGCCGGTCGCGCCTCGGACCCCAGGCCCTCCGGTCGAGGAGGGTCGTGTCGTAGGCGCCGAGCCGCGAGAAGGCCGGCAGGTAATGGGCCCGCACCAGGACGTTGACGCTGTCGATCTGGTGCAGGCCGAGCCGGTCGATCGTGCCGGCGAGGTGGCGGTGCCCCGCCGATGCCGGCCGTGCGGCATGGAAGCCTTGCGCCGCCAGGGCGACCCGGCGGGCTTCCGCAGGCGTCAGCCGCACGATCCCCACGGGGTCAGATCTTCCGCACGGCCCCGTGGGCGGCGCTGGTGGTCATGCTGGCGAAGGCGCGAAGCGCCGCGCTCACCCGGCGCTTCCGCGGGACGGCGGGCTGCCAGCCCTTGGCCTCTTGCGCGGCGCGCCGGCGCTCGATCTCGGCCGGATCGACCGCGAGGTGGATGCGCCGGTTCGGGATGTCGATCTCGATCCGGTCGCCCTGCTCGACGAGGCCGATGAGCCCGCCTTCCGCCGCTTCCGGCGAGACGTGGCCGATCGAGAGCCCTGAGGAGCCGCCCGAGAAGCGCCCGTCGGTGACGAGGGCGCAGGCTTTGCCGAGGCCTTTCGACTTCAGGTAGCTCGTCGGATAGAGCATCTCCTGCATGCCGGGCCCGCCGCGGGGGCCCTCGTAGCGGATCAGCACCACCTCGCCGGCCTGGACCTTGCCGCCTAAGATGCCCTCCACCGCCGCGTCCTGGCTCTCGAAGACGTGGGCGGGACCGGAGAAAGCCAGGATGCTGGCATCGACGCCGGCGGTCTTCACGATGCAGCCGTCCTCGGCGAGGTTGCCGTACAGGACTGCGAGGCCGCCATCCTGCGAGTAGGCGTGGGCGGCATCGCGCACCACGCCCGCCTCGCGGTCGAGGTCGAGTTCGTCGAAGCGCGAGGCCTGGCTGAAGGCGACCTGGGTCGGCACGCCGCCGGGCGCCGCGCGGTAGAAATCGCGCACGCTCTCGCTCCCGGTCTGGCGCACGTCCCAGCGCGCCAGCGCGTCCTTCAGGGTGCCGGCGGCGACGTTGCCGACGGACGTGTCGATGAGCCCCGCCCGGTCGAGCTCGCCGAGGATCGCCATGATGCCGCCGGCGCGGTGCACGTCCTCCATGTGGACGTTGGCCACCGCCGGCGCGACCTTGCACAGGACCGGCACCCGGCGCGACAGTCGGTCGATATCGGCCATGGTGAAGGGCACCTCGCCCTCATAGGCCGCGGCCAGCAGGTGCAGCACCGTGTTGGTCGAGCCGCCCATGGCGATGTCGAGGGTCATGGCGTTCTCGAACGCCGTCATCGAGGCGATCGCGCGGGGCAGCACCGAGACGTCGTCCTGCTCGTAGTGGCGCCGGGCGAGGTCGACGATCAGGTGGCCGGCCTCGACGAAGAGGCGCTTGCGGTCGGCATGCGTCGCCAGCACCGAGCCGTTGCCGGGCAGCGACAGGCCCAACGCCTCGGTGAGGCAGTTCATCGAGTTCGCCGTGAACATGCCCGAGCACGAGCCGCAGGTCGGGCAGGCCGAGCGCTCGATCACCTGCACGTCTTCCTCGGTGACGCGGTCGTCGGCGGCGGCGATCATCGCGTCGACGAGGTCGACCTTCTTGATGCCGGTCGAGAGATGGACCTTGCCGGCCTCCATTGGCCCGCCGGAGACGAAGACCACCGGGATGTTGAGGCGGAGCGCCGCCATCAGCATGCCGGGGGTGATCTTGTCGCAGTTCGAGATGCACACCATGGCGTCGGCGCAATGCGCGTTGACCATGTACTCGACCGAATCGGCGATCAGGTCGCGGGACGGCAGCGAGTAGAGCATGCCGTCATGGCCCATCGCGATGCCGTCATCGACCGCGATGGTGTTGACCTCCTTGGCGACGCCGCCCGCCGCCTCGATCTCCCGCGCGACGAGTTGGCCGAGGTCCTTCAGGTGGACGTGGCCGGGCACGAACTGCGTGAACGAGTTCACCACCGCGATGATCGGCTTGCCGAAATCGGCGTCCTTCATGCCGGTGGCGCGCCACAGGCCGCGGGCGCCGGCCATGTTGCGGCCGTGGGTGGTGGTGCGGGAGCGATAGGCGGGCATTGGAACTCTTCGAGAAGGCTGCCACGGCGTCATGCCGCCGCGACCCCGCCCGCCGCAAGTCCCCTGAACGCAGGAAGCTCCCGATGCAGGGCTGGCCTGCGGCCGCCGCTACTTCGCGCAGCCGATGCAGATGCCCTTCATGATCTGGTCCTCGCGCTTCTCCTCCTGGCGGTTGCGCGGAGTGACGGTGCCGGTCGCGTCGGGCCCGAGGGCGCCCGGCTTCGGCACGGTCTGTCCGGTCCCGGTGGTGTTGGGTGCCCGGATCGTCGAGGCCGGCCCGCCGCCGGTGCCGGTCTCGCTCACCGAATTCTGCGCGAGGACGGGGAGGGGGGCGAGGAGCCCGAGAGCGAGGAGGGGCGCGAGCAGGCGGGCGGGCATGGATCGGGTCGGCATGGATCGGATCGGCATGGATCGGGTCCCTGTGAGGTGGTGAAGCTCGGTTGGGGAGTCGACGCGGCCGGAACGGCGAAGTTCCCGGGTCGCGTGCTCACGCTTCGTGGCGGGCACCTCGTTCATGACCAGAAGCGGACGCTCCTGGGAGAACCCTCCCCCGCAGAGGGGGGAGGGTCATCGCCCGGCGCGGCCGGGCGCTCCCGCCGGCCTATATCTCCCCCATGGACATCCCCGCCGATAGCCGCCTTGCCTCGTTGCGCCGTGCCGCCGCCGCGCGGCTCGGGCCGCTGCGCCATCTCCCCGCCCTGTTCCGCCTCGCCCTCGCGACCGATCCGCGCCTCAGCCTCGCCAGCCTGGTCTTGCGCCTCCTGCGCGCCGGGCTGCCGGCCCTGATGCTCTACGTCGCCAAGCTCGTGGTCGATGCCGTGGTGGCCGGCCGCACCGGGCCTCCGCCCGCGTCGGGCTGGCTCGCCGATCCGCGGCTGCACCAGATCGGGCTCCTCGTCGGGATCGAGCTCGGGCTCGCCATCGCCTCGGACCTGCTCGGGCGGGCCACGTCCTACGTCGACGGCGTGCTGGCGGAGAAGGTCGGCAACGCCACGACCCTGCGCCTGATGGCGCATGCCGCCTCCCTCGACCTCGAGCAGTTCGAGGACAGCGCGGTGCAGGACCGGCTCGAGCGGGCCCGGCGCCAGGTCGCCTGGCGCTCGAACCTGATCGGGCAGCTCCTGGGCCAGCTCCAGGACCTCGTCACCGCGATCACCCTGGCGGTGGCGGTCGGCACGATGCTGCCGGGGCTGGTCCTGCTCCTGGTGCTCGCCCTGATCCCGGCCTTCCTCAACGAATTGTACTTCAACGCCCGCGGCTACCGTCTCGCCTGGCGCCGCAGCCCGGACCGGCGCGAGACCGACTACCTGCGCTATCTCGGCGCCGACGCGGCGAGCGCCAAGGAGGTCAAGCTGTTCGGCCTCGCCGGCCACCTCGCCGAGCGCTTCCGCGTCCTCGCCGACCGGCTGCTCGCCGAGAACCGGGACCTCGCCCGCCGGCGGGCGCTGGCCGGTGGCGCCTTCGCGACGCTCGGCACGCTCGCCTACTACCTCGCCTACCTGGTCATCGCGGGCGAAGCGCTCGCCGGCACGCTCACCGTCGGAGACCTCACCTTCCTGGGCGGCGCTTTCCTGCGCCTGCGCGGCCTCGTCGAGGGGCTGCTGCTGGGCGCCTCGCAGCTGCTCGGCCAGGCGCAGTATCTCGACGACCTGTTCTCGTTCTTCACCATCGCGCCGACCCTGGCTTCAGGGATGCGGGCCGTGCCGGAGCGCCTGCGCGAGGGCTTCGTGTTCGAGGATGTCGGCTACCGCTACCCGGGCGAGGGCCGCTGGGCGTTGCGCCACCTGTCGCTCCGGATCGGCGCCGGCGAGGTGGTGGCTCTGGTGGGCGAGAACGGCGCCGGCAAGACCACCCTCGTCAAGCTGCTCACCCGCCTCTACGCGCCGACGGAGGGGCGCATCCTCCTCGACGGCCGCGACCTCGCCGAGTACGACATCGACTCCCTGCGTGACCGCATCGGCGTGATCTTCCAGGACTTCATGCGGTTCGACTTCACGGCCGGCGACAACATCGCGGTCGGGCGCATCGGCGCGCGGGAGGACCGGGACGGCATCGCGCTGGCGGCGCGGCGGGCGCTCGCCGACGCGGTGATCGAGCGCTTGCCGGACCGTTACGACCAGCGCCTCGGCCGGCGCTTCGAGGACGGGGTCGAGCTGTCCGGCGGCGAGTGGCAGAAGGTGGCGATCGCCCGGGCCTACCGGCGCGACGCCGCGATGCTGGTCCTCGACGAGCCGACGGCATCCCTTGATGCCGGGGCCGAGGCCGAGGTCTTCCGCCGCTTCGCCGACCTCGCGGCGGGCCGCAGCGCGCTCCTGATCTCGCACCGCTTCTCCACCGTGCGCCGGGCGGACCGGATCGTGGTCCTCGCCGGCGGGCGGGTGCTGGAGGAGGGCACCCACGCGGAGCTGCTGGCTTTGGGCGGGCGCTACGCCGAACTGTTCGAGCTTCAAGCCGCCGGCTACCGCTGAACCGCCTCGTAATCGGCGAGGTCGGCGGCATCGACGATCGCCGCGCGGGCGGCGCGATCCAGGCGCGCGGCGAGGCGGGCGACGGCGGGCGCGGCGTAGGGACGCGCGGCGCGTAAGGCCGCGAACGTCTTGGCGAGGCGGATCGTGACCTCGATCTCCGCGACGCCCTCCCGGATCAGCGGCCGGAACGCATCGGTCAGCATGTCGTCGAGGGTCGGCCGCGGCACGTGCACGGGCGGGCGTCCGGCGAGGTCCGGGCCCTCCGGCTCGTCGGGCGGCAGGTGCAGGAGCACGCGCAACAGGGCGTTCAGCACCTCGATCGCCGTGCCGGGATCGTTGGTGGCCGGCGCCAAGGCCCGGCTCGCGATCTCCGAGAGCGCGATCAGGCCGAGGCGCGGATCGTGGTCGAAGCGCCGGTGCCGCTCGATCGCGAAGGCCACCGCCAGGGCGGCGCCGTGCGCCGCGGCATCGCCCTCGATGTGGAGCAAGGGCCGGGTCGGGTGGACCAGCGTGCCCGGCAGCGCCGCGACGTGGACCACGAAGCCGTGGCGTTCCGCGAGGCTCCCGAGCGAGGCGACGTCGATATGGGTGACGTAGCCGGTCTCCTTGGCGAAGACCGGCGCCGCTCCGGGGGGCACCGCGACCGCCGGCCGCCCGCCGAGCCGCGGATCGGCCGCGAAGGTGCCCATCGCCGCGCAGGCGGCCTCCTCGACCCGGTCGATCACGTCGCCCATGCGGCCGAAGCCGGTGATGTGGCCGATCCAGCGCAGCAGCGTGACCACCACCACCGCGACGACCAGCACCGTGCCGGAGAACAGGACGACCCGCCCGCTGTCGCCGTAGAGGCTCGATTGCAGCCCGATGATGCCGACGACCGAGAACACGAAGGCGCCCAGGAAGGTCGACAGCGCGTTCTGCGAGGTCGGATCGCCGATCAGGAGCTGCGTCGCCCGCGGCGTCGCGAGCTGGGTCGCCGAGCCGTAGGCGCTGACCATCGCGGTGAGCGAGAAGGTCGTCACCGCGAGCATGCTCGAGGCCATGATCTGGAGGATCGTCCCGACCGCGTCCTGGCCCAGATTACCGTGGATGTCGCCGGGCAGGAGCGGCCCGACGAGGGCCGCCACGACCGCCAGCGCCACGCCGAACAGGCTGATCAGCGCCGCGCGAAACCAGACTTGGCGGACGACCCGCCTTCCCACCCACGCCCAGCGGCCCATCCGATCCTGCCCGTCCGGGGCGCTCCGCGCTCCCCGGAGACGAGTCTAGGGCAAGGCTGCCGGGGCGGCAGGGTCGGCCAGCGATGATCCCACCGTCAATGATCAGGCCGGTCGGGGTCGGACGCGCCCTCCTGCTCGGCGCGGTCGTGGTCGAGCTGGCGCATCAGCTCGGCGAGGCGCGGATCGAGCCCCTCGTCGAGCACGGGTTCGTAGAGGGCCTGGAGGTAGCGGCCAAGCCGCTCCCGGCTCGCGGCGTCGAGGGTCGGGTTGCCGTCCGACGGCTCCCGCGACCTACCCGTCTCGGACCTGGTCGTCTCGAACCTGGGCGTTTCGGAATCGGATGCGATCATCGGCCCTACATTTGGCGCGCTGCCGCGGCCGGCAAGCCTCCAAGCCACGCCTTCGTCCAAGCCACGCCTTCATCCAAGCCACGCCTCCATCGGTGCCGACCCCGGAGTTCGACCGGCTTCGACGCCGCACGCTCGCGGATATCCGCGGCGCGAAACCGGATAAGGCCCATCGTCGCGGACGGCCGGTGTCCCGAAGCGAGACCGTTGGCCGCAAGACCGGAACCGTCGCCGGGCGCACCCGTTGGCCGGCGTAACCGGAGGGACCAGACCATGCGCTTTCCGACGATGCGCCTGACCGTTCCGCTCGTCCTCGCCTGCGGCCTCGCGGCGCCGGCATTCGCCCAGACCGGCCGGCCGCCGGCACTCCTCATCCACGGCAATTATTGCGGTCCCGGCAACAACGCCCCGCTGCCGCCGATCGATGCCCTCGACGCGGCCTGCGCCCGGCACGACGCCTGCACGCCCCGCGGCGGGCTGCCCTCGGCGGCCTGCAACGCCCGCCTGCAGCGCGAGGCGGAGCTGATCTCCCGCGACCCGCACCAGCCCCGGGACCTGCGGGACGCCGCCGGCTTCGTCGCCTTCGCGGCCGGGATGATCCCGTCGCGTCCGCAGGTCGCGACCGGGCTCGCCTTGGTGCTGCCGGAGGCCAGCCCCGTCGGGCACGTCGATCCGGCTCCGGGAGCCGACGAGGACGACGACGAGTAGGTGCCTTACAGCGGGTAGGCCACGCCCGTCAGCGTCTCGGACAGGGCCCAGAGCCGGGCCGCCGCCGCCGCGTCGCTGGCATGGGGCTCGATCGTCGCCGGGCCTGGGTGGCCACGCACCTCCCACAGGCCGTCCGGGCCGTAATAGCCGCCGCCCTCGGCCTCCGGCGCCGTGGCGGCGTAGAGCAGCGGCAGGGCGCCCCGCGCCGCCGACTGGCCGATGAGCCCGAGAAGCCCGGCGCCGATACGCTCGGCGAGCCTCCCGGCC
>JAEWKL010000463.1 GCA_023386115.1 Pseudomonadota bacterium | reverse complement strand
GCCCTGCACCGTGTCGACGCTGCGGCGCAAGGTGCGCGCGCCGGATTCGAGGCCCGCCACCGCAGCCCCGATCGCCTCCTGGCCCTGGAGCACGGCCGTCAGGTCGTGCACCGCCTTCGACAGGCTCTCGACCTGATCGCTGGCGATGCGCAGATAGGCGACCGCGTGGTCCTGGTGCACCTGTGGTGGGGGCTCGGATGCCGGCTCGGGCCCGGTATCCGGTTCGGGGTCCCGCTTGCCCTGCGGCCCGGTCTCGGGGATCGGCGTGCCGGACAGGCAGGCATCGAGGGCCGCGATCGCGTCGGCCGGGGCCGACGGCTCGGGGTCGTCCGAGAGGCCTGCGACCAGCTCCTCGATCCGGTCGAGGGCGAGGTCGACCACGCCGGCGGTTGCCCGGTCGAGGCCGGCGTGGCCCTGCACCACCCGGTCGAACAGGGCTTCCAGCCGGTGGGCGATCTCCTCCACGGCCGGAAGGTCGACGGCGCGGGCCGCCCCCTTGAGGCTGTGGGCGCGGCGAAACACGTCGTTCCAGTCGGCCGGACGTCCCGCCTCGGCCTCGGCGAGCGCCGCCCGGATCGCTGCGATGTGCTCGCGGTGCTCGGCTTCGAAGGCCGCGAGGAGGAGCTGGCGGATATCGTCCATCGGGGCTTGAGCGCGTCGCCTGACGTCAGAGCCGGTAGCGCTCGGCGAGCGCCAGGAGGGCGCCGGCGAGTTCGCTCAGGTTGGCGGCGGCGGCCTCGACCTGGCGGGTGCCAGCGGCGGTCTGCTGGCTCGCCTGGCGGATGTTCTGGAGCGCCCCCATCACCTGCTCGATGCCGAGCTGCTGCTGGTTGGTCGAGGCGACGATCTGCTGGAAGGTCTGCACGCTCTCCTGCACCCGGGCGGTGATCTCCTCGATCGTCGCGTGGGTGGTGTCGGTGCGCTCCTTGCCGACCGCCACGCGCTTGACCGCCTCTTCCGTCAGCATCACCGAGGCGTTGATGCCGCGCTGGATGTCGCCGAGGATCGCGCGCACCTGGGCGGTCGCCTCCTTGGCCTGATCGGCCAGCGCCTTCATCTCGGAGGCCACCACCGCGAAGCTGCGCCCGCTCTCGCCCGCCGCCGCCGCCTCGATGGCGGCGTTGAGGGCGAGCAGATGCGTGCGCTCCGAGACGTCGTTGACCGTGGCGATGATCTCGCCGATCGCCTGCGTCTTCTCGCTCAGGGCGACGATGTTCTCCGCCACCGCCTCGCTCTGCTCGCGGATCGCGTCCATGGCGCGGGCGGTCTCGTCGACGGCGCGAAGCCCCGCGCTCGAGGTCTGGGCGGTGGCTTGCGCCGTGGCGATCACCTCCTGCGCGCGCTTGCCGATCTGGGCGCCCGCATGGGTGATCTCGTCGACGGTGGCGGCCGTCTCCTGCACGGCGGCGAACTGCTCCTCGACGCTCGCCGCCTGCTCCTGGGCCGAGGCGCGGATCTCGGCCGCCGCCGCGTTGAGGTTCGAGGTCGAGGCGCGGTTCTGGCTGGCGAGCTGGCGCAGGCCCTCGACCATCTGGTTGAGCACGGCGCCGAGGCGCCCGAGCTCGTCGCGGCGAGTGTCGGCGATCCGGCCGGTGAGGTCGCCGCTCCCGACCTTGCCCACGAAGGCCATCACCGCGTCAAGGGGCTGCACCACCGAGCGGCGGATCAGCACCGTGATGACGAGGGCCATCACGACGCAGATCACGAGCGCCGCGATGGTCGACAGCCGGCTCTCCTCGTAGATCGCCCCGACCCGGCGCTGGCCGGCCGCGATGGCGCCGTCGAGGGCGTCGCGCGAGGCCCCCATGGTGCGCACGAAGTTGTCGCCGGACTGGTCGAGGGCGGTCTCGGCCGCCTGGATGCCCGGTACGTCGTTCGCCGCGATCGCCTCGAACTGGCGCTCGGTGGCGGTGCGGGTGGTGCGCAATTCGGCGCCCGCGGCGACCAGCAATTCGGCGATACGCTGCCAGGCGGCGGCCCGGTCGGCCGAGAGCGACTGCGCCCGGTAGTCGTTGGCGGTGGTGATCGCGCCGGCGAGCGCCGTCTCGGCGGCGGCGGCATTGCGCCGCCAGGTCACCGTCGGCTCCTCCTTGGCCGAAGGCTCGCGGCCGAGCGCCCGCAGGTAGTAGCGGGTGGTCGCCTCGTCGCGCAGGTCGCTCATCCGGCGCTGCGCCTCGCGGATGTTCTCGAGCTGGTGCATCACCGTCAGGTCGCGGGTGACGATGATGTCGGTGGCGTTGCGCACCTCGCCGATCTGCCCGACCGCGTAGACGCCGAGCGCCACGATCACCAGGACGACGGCGGAAAAGCCGAGGAGGATGCGGTTCCCGATCGAGAGCGACACGCGTGGGGTTCTCTTTGGCTGGAGGCTTTAGGTCAGGCCGGCCCGGGACGGCCGGCCGCGAGGAGCGGCGCCAGGAGAGAGGCGAGGTCGATCACCGCGAAGCCGGATCCGGGATCGTTCGATGCGGAGGGGGCATTCGGCGATGCGGCGCGGGCATAGCCTGCCACCGCCCGCCTGCCCAGGCCTCCGGTCTCGACCACGCTCTCGACCGCGGCCTCGGCCACCGACAGGACGCGCTCGACCCGGAGGCCGATCCGCGGCCCGTCGCGGCGCAGGGTCACGACGTGGCCGAGCCTCTCCTCCGCGGGCACCGGCGGGGCGCCGAGCGCCACCGCGAGATCGATCACGCTGACGAGGAGGCCGCCCCGGCCGGTGAGGCCGACGAGCGAGGCCGGCGCCCCCGGCACCGGCGTGCAGGGGCGGAACGGAAACACCTCGGACACGTCCTCGAGGAGCAGGCCGACCGTTTCGGCGCCGGCGCGGCAGACGAGCAGGGAC
>JAEWKL010000348.1 GCA_023386115.1 Pseudomonadota bacterium | reverse complement strand
GACGCGGCCTGGGCGCCCGTGCGCCCGCTGATGGCGGCGGAGGACGAGGCGACCTACGCGACGCTCAAGCGCGCCTTCCTGGACGGCATCCCGCACCGGCCGGCCTCCGCCGAGCGAACGGATGCCGAGCGCCTCTATGCGGTGCTGGCGCGGCTCGGCGGCGAGCGCCTGGTCGGGGCGGCCGCGACCCTGCCGGAGGGGCTGTACTGGGATGGCGGGCCGAATGGCTGAGCGGTCCTCGCGCGCGTCGACCGCCTGATGGCCCTCCTCGCCCGCCTGCTCTCGGCCGCGTCGCTCCTCGCCGTCTGGTGGCTCATGAGCCGCACCACCGACCCGCGCACCCTGCCGTCGCCGGAGGCGGTGGCGGCCTTCGTGGTGCGGGAGACGGCCTCGGGCGACCTCCTGCGCAACATCGGCATCACCCTGTGGCGGGTCGCCGCCTCGTTCTGCCTCCCCATGGCGACCGGGGCGGTGCTCGGCATCCCGCGCGGCCGCGCGCCGGCCGCCGACCGGCTCCTCGACACGCCGCTGCTGGTGCTCCTCAACACCCCGGCCCTGGTCATCACCGTGCTGGCCTATATCTGGCTCGGCCTGACCGAGACCGCGGCGATCCTGGCGGTCGCCCTCAACAAGATGCCGAACGTCGCGGTGATCCTGCGCGAGGGCGCCCGCGGGCTCGACCCGGGCCTGGAGGAGATGGCGCAGGCCTTCCGGTACGACCGCCGCACCTGGATCCGCCACGTGCTCCTGCCCCAGCTCGTGCCCTTCGCGGTGGCGGCGGCGCGGTCCGGGATCTCGCTCGCCTGGAAGATCGTGCTGGTGGTCGAGCTGCTCGGCCGACCGAACGGCGTCGGCTACGCCATCTCGTACTATTTCCAGCTCTTCGACGTCGCGGCGCTGATCGGCTACAGCCTCGTGTTCAGCGCCGTGATGCTGGCGGTCGACGCCCTGCTGCTCCAGCCCCTCGACGCCCATGCCCGCCGCTGGCGATAGAATGCCCGCCGCCGGCGATCAGGTATCCGCCGCCGGCGATGGGATGCCCGGCGCCGATGCGATCCTCGCCCTGACGGTCCGCCGCAAGGTCTATCGTCCGGCCGGTGCCGAGCCGGTCGAGGCGGTGCGCGACCTTCACGTCTCGGTCCGGAGGGCCGAGACGCTGTGCCTGATCGGCCCGTCGGGGGCGGGCAAGACCACCACCTTGCGCATCCTGCTCGGCCTCGACCGCGACTTCGAGGGCGGCCTGACCACCCGCCCGGACTTGCGCATCGGCATGGTGTTCCAGGAGCCGCGGCTCCTGCCCTGGCGGACCGTCGAGGAGAACGTGCGCCTCTCCCTGCCGCGGCCGGAGCGCGGGCAATCCCTCGACGCGCTGTTCGAGGAACTGGGACTCGGCCCCTGGCGCGGGCGCTATCCCCGGGCGCTCTCGCTCGGCATGGCCCGCCGGGTCGCGCTCGCTCGCGCCCTCGCCCTGGCCCCTGGCCTCCTCGTCCTCGACGAGCCCTTCGTCTCCCTCGACGACGCGGCCGCCGCGTCGTTGCGCGCCGCGGTGTTCGGCAGCGCGGCCGCCCGCGGCGCGGCGGTGCTGATGGTGACCCACAACGTGCCCGAGGCCCTGGCGGTGGCCGACCGGCTGCTGCTGCTCTCCGGCCGTCCGGCGAGCCTGGTGGCGGAGGTGCCGATCCGGACGCCTCGGGCGGAGCGCGGCCGGAACTGGGTGGAGGCGATGCGCCGGGACCTGGCGGGGCGCTACCCCGGGACGGTGGCGGAGGGGTGAGCCGGAGCAGGCAGGGGTTGCATCCCGAGCGCTCCTCGGGGAGCGACTCGGCTGCTACAGCGGCGGCAAAGCCCAAGAACGATGCCCGAGAACGATTCGAGGAAACGCCCGTGCCGACCCGCTCGCTGCCCGCCGACGGGCTCGATTCCGCCGCCGCCTGGCGCCGCCTCGTCGTCTCCGTGCTGCTGACCACCATCGGGGGCGTCGGCATGTGGTCGGTGGTGGTGGTGCTGCCCGCCGTGCAGGCGGAGTTCGGCGCCGCCCGCGGCGCCGCCGCCTTGCCCTACACCCTCACCATGGTCGGCTTCGCCTTCGGGGGCGTGCTGATGGGGCGGCTCGCCGACCGGTTCGGCATCCTGGCGCCGCTGGCGCTCGGCGGGATCTGCCTCTTCCTCGGCTACGGCGCCACCGCGCTCTCGACGAGCCTGTGGCAGTTCGCGCTGGCGCACGGGATCCTGATCGGGCTGCTCGGCTCGTCGGCCGCCTTCGGGCCGCTGATGGCCGACATCTCGCTCTGGTTCGCCCGCCGGCGCGGCATCGCGGTCTCGATCTGCGCCGCGGGCAACTACCTCGCCGGCACCCTGTGGCCGCCGCTGGTCCAGCACGCGGTGTCGGCTTACGGCTGGCGCGCCACGCAAGCCGGCATCGGCCTGTTCTGCCTCGCCACCATGCTGCCGCTGGCGCTGCTGATGCGCGCCCGCCCGCCGGTCGCGGCCGTCGAGCGGGGCGGGGCGGCGGGGGGCGGCACGCTCGGCCTGCCGCCCAATGTCCTCCAGGGCATCCTCGTGGTCGCGGGGCTGGCCTGCTGCG
Organism: Pseudomonadota bacterium; assembly: GCA_023386115.1. Lineage (GTDB taxonomy): Bacteria > Pseudomonadota > Alphaproteobacteria > Rhizobiales > Beijerinckiaceae > Methylobacterium. The sequence continues at coordinate 1,343 of JAEWKL010000348.1, read as the reverse complement.
TCGCCATGTCGATGCCGCAGGTCCACATCGTCGCCTATTGCGGCGATCTCGGCTACGGCGTCGCCCGCGGCGCCGAGATGCTGTCCCTGATGCTCGGCTTCGGCATCGTCAGCCGGGTCGCCTCCGGCTTCCTCGCCGACCGGATCGGCGGCCTGCCGACGCTCCTCGTCGGCTCGGTGCTCCAGGGCGTGGCGCTCCTCCTCTATCTCGCCTTCGACGGGCTGACCTCGCTCTACGTGATCTCGGCCCTGTTCGGCCTGTTCCAGGGCGGCATCGTGCCGGCCTACGCGATCATCGTGCGCGAGCTTTTTCCGGCGAGCGAGGCCGGGGGCCGGGTGGGGGTCGTCATCATGGCGACCCTGTTCGGCATGGCGCTCGGCGGCTGGCTCTCCGGCGTGATCTTCGATCTCACCGGCTCCTACGCGGCGGCCTTCGCCAACGGGGTCGGCTGGAACCTGCTCAACGTCGCCATCAGCCTGTGGCTGGTGCAGCGCCGGGCCGGGCAGGGGCGGGCGCTGCCGGCCTGACGCGCGACCGAGGAGGCGAGACCGGGCCGGTTGAAGCCCAGCTTGCGAGGCCCGGATCATCTGCAAGACGCTGCGGCAGGAACCTGTCGGGATTTCGGCCGTTCCAAGTATGGTCCAGTCCCGGCGGCACACGGCACCAGTCGACGGCCGCTTCGCTGCTGCCGTTCCGGCAAGTCCGTCCCGTGGTGCGAAATGTCACCGCGGCGTCGCACCCGCGTGTTTACCGTTTTCGCAATGGGCCCGCTGTCGCGACGCAACTCTTCGGGCACTCGCGACTTATCCATGGCAAGAGAGAGCGGTCCAGAGCCACTTCGCCGGACGTTGCCGCTCGGCATTCAACCGATGGGATCCCCGATCATGCGTGCGCGTCCCTGCGCCCGACTGCCCCTGTTCGCCCGCTTGGCGGTCGTCCTGGCCGCCCTGGCCACGGCCGGCGCCCCGCTCTGTGCGAGCGCCGCCCCCGCGGTCGACAAGGCGCCGAAGGCCGGACCGGGCGCCACCCGCGACGTCGCCGCCACCGCGAGCGTCACCGCCCCCGCCGCGGAGGCCGACGACGCCCAGTGCTCCACCTCCCGCAAGAAGCTCTTCGTCGACGGCGAGGGCTGGATCGTGCGGCGGGTGACGACCTGCCGGTGATCGTCCCGGCAGGGGTGAGGGGTCGGCCCGTCTCGGTGAGGCGGGCCTTTCTCGTTCGGGGACGGGTCTGTTCGAGGATTTTGCTGGTCAAGGATTTTCCTGGCCCACGCCGTTCCGGCCTCACATGACGTCGGGAACTGGGAACAGCATCGGCTCGACGTGCGAACGTCCCGACAACAG
>JAEWKL010000304.1 GCA_023386115.1 Pseudomonadota bacterium | reverse complement strand
GGCCGGGCCGGCCGTGGCCGAAGGAGACCGGCAGGCCCGGCAGCCCGGCGCACGCGGCCCGGGGCTCCCGCGCCCCCTCGGCGCCGGCAAGCTCGACGGCCAAGAGCCCGCCCGAGGCGAGGAGATGCGGATCGGAGAAGAGGTCGCTGGGCTTCGCGATCGGGGCGAAGGGCACGCCGAGCGCCTCGAGCCGCGCCATCAGCTCGGCCTTGGGCAAGGCGGAAAACACCTGGGCCACCCTCGGCAGGATGCGCGGGCGCGCCTCGGCGAGCCGGCCCATCGTGCCGAGCGCCGGATCGTCGCGCAGGTCGGCGAGGCCGAAGGCGTCGCAGAAGGCCCGCCACTGCCCCTCGCCGACGACGCCGACGAAGATCTGCTCGCCGGGTTCGGCCACGGCGAACACGTCGTAGACCGGCCAGGGCTTGCGCATCGCCGGATCGCCGAACGGCTCGGGATCCTCGCCCTCGATCGCCGCGCGGGCCATGTGCTGGGCCATCAGCACCATGTTGGTCTCGAACAGGCCGGACTGGACGAGGCCGCCGCATCCCGTCGCCTCGCGCGCGCGCAGGGCCGAGAGGATCGCGATCGCGCCGAACATGCCCCCCATGATGTCGTTGACCGAGGACCCGGCCCGCAACGGCTGGCCGGGCGAACCGGTCATGTAGGCGAGGCCCCCCATCATCTGCACCACCTCGTCCAGGGCGGTGCGGTGCTCGTAGGGGCCGGGCAGGAAGCCCTTGCACGAGCAGTAGACGAGGCGCGGGTTGAGGCCGGCGAGCGCGGCGTAGCCGAAGCCCAGCGCCTCCATCGCGCCGGGCCGGAAGTTCTCCAGGACCACGTCGGCGCCGGCGACGAGCTGGCGCGCGACGGCCGCGCCCTCCGGCCGCTTCAGGTCGAGGCAGAGCGAGCGCTTGTTGCGGTTGAAGGTCGGGAAGAAGCCGAGCGCCGCGCCGGTGAGCCGGCGGGTGTTGTCGCCCCGCGGCCCCGGCTCGACCTTGATCACGTCGGCGCCGAGGTCGGCCAGGATCATGCCGCAGCTCGGCCCCATCACCATGTGGCTGAACTCGACCACCCGGATGCCGGCGAGCGGTCCCGGCGGCTTCGCGTCCGGCTCCGACTTGACGGCCGGCTCCGACTTGGCGGCCGGGCGATAGGTGGGCGGCAGGCCAGCCGCCGCCACCCGGCCCTGCAGCGGCTCGGAGGGCAGGCCCGCGCGCAGGGCCTCGCGGGCGGCGATCAGGCGGGAGAGGTCGATGCCGGTCCGCACGCCCTCCGCTTCGAGCAGGTAGACGAGGTCTTCCGTCGCGACATTGCCGACCGATCCCGGCGCGAAGGGACAGCCGCCGAGGCCGCCGAGCGCTCCGTCGAAGCCGCGCACCCCCTCCTCCAGCCCCGCCATCACGTTGGCGAGCGCGGTGCCGAGCGTGTCGTGAAGGTGGAGGTTGCCGAGGCGGTCGGGTCCGATCTCGGACTGCACGTCCCGCACAAGGCGGCGGATGTGGGAGGGCGTGGCGTAGCCGAGGGTGTCGGCGAGCGCCACGACGTCGGCGCCGGCCTCGATCAGGGCGCGGGCCAGTTCGACCACGTCGCGCTCAGGCACGAGGCCCTGGAGCGAGCAGCCGAAGGCCGTCGAGATGCCGGCCTCGATCACCGGCCGGTCGCCCCCGAGGCTGCGGGCCCACGCGACCACGCGGCGGACCTCCGCGACCTGCTCAGTCTTCGCGCGCCGGACATTGGCGCGGCTATGCGCCTCGCTCGCCGAGACCGGGATGATGATCGCCTGCGCACCGGCCGCCGCCGCATTCTGCGCGCCGCGCAGGTTGGGCGCCAGCGCCACCGCGCGTAAGCCCGGATGCCGCGCCCGCACCGCTCGGGTCACCTCCGCGGCATCGGCCATCTGCGGCATCGAAGCGGGGGGCACGAAGCTCGCCACCTCCATCTCGGCGAGGCCGGCCTGGGCCATCGCGTCGATCCAGGCGAGCTTGGCCGCCGTCGGCATCACCGCCGTCGCGTTCTGCAGGCCGTCGCGCGGGCCGACCTCGCGGATCGCCCTTGCGGGCGCAGCCGGAACCTCGGCCATGGCGCTCTCTCCCTGCTCTCCCGCGGATTCCCGCGGTCTTGTCTGGCTGTCGCGGGAGACTGCGCCCCGTACCGGGAGCCGGGAAGCGCTGATTGGCGAAGGGAGTGTTCGCGAGCGGCGGATGCCGGAGGCTCAAGCCGCTTCGTCTTCGCTTCCCAGGAGAATGCCGCGCAGGCGCCGGGCAGCGGCAGGCAGTTCCGGCCCGGGCCGGCTGACGAGGCGGATCGTGCGCCGCGCCCACGGTTCGTCGAGGGGAATGCCGACGAGGCCGAGATGGTCGCCATAGACCCGCATCACCCCATCCGGCATCACCGTGATGCCGTGGCCGGCGGCCACCAGGCGCACCGCGGCGTCCGGGCTCGCGGTGACGAAACGGTAGCGCAGGGCGCGGCCCAACCGCTCGGCCGCCTCCTCGAGGAGCACCGCCAGGGCACCGCCGGCGACGAGACCGACCAGCGGCTCGTCGATCAGGGCCGCGAAGGACAGGCGCTCCGGCAGCCGGGCGCGCCAGGCCGCCGGCGCCACGGCGAGCAGGTGATCCTCGCGCCAGGGCCGCACCTCGATCTCCGGCGGCACGACCTTGGCCGTGGTGATGAACCCGAGATCCGCCCGGCCCTCGCCGACATGGCGCAGGGCCGTGGCGCTGGTGACCTCGGAAAGGTCGACCGCGATGCCGGGATAGCGCGACCGGAACGCCGCCAGGCGCTCGGGCAGCGGGTGGCCGACGATGACCGAGGCGGTGGCGTCGAGGCGCACCCGCCCGATCTCCCCCGCCGCCATCGCCCGCAGGTCGTCGCCGAGCCGCTGCTCCATCGCGAGGAGCGCGCGCGCATGGGCCGCCAGCACCTCGCCGGCATCCGTCGGGCGTACGCCCCGGGCCGAGCGCGCGAGG
>JAEWKL010000294.1 GCA_023386115.1 Pseudomonadota bacterium | reverse complement strand
CCTCGTCCTGGTCGGGGCCTCGACGGGAGGCCCTCCCGCCCTGACCGCCCTGCTGAGCGAGCTGCCCGCCGGCTTTCCCTGGCCGATCGTCGTCGCCCAGCACATGCCGGCGACCTTCACCGGGCCGCTCGCCCGGCGGCTCGACGGGCTCTCTGCCCTCACCGTGCAGGAGGTGACGGCGCCAATGCCCCTGGTTCCCGGCCGGGTCTATGTCGGTCGCGGCGACGCCGACGTGATCGTGGTGCGCCGGCCCGGCGGCCTGATGGCGGCCCCGGCTCCGGCCCAGGCCGACTATCCCTGGCATCCGAGCGTCGACCGCCTGGTGGAGAGTGCCCTCGACCTCGTGCCGCCGTGGCGGCTCGTCGGCGTGCTGATGACCGGCATGGGCCGGGACGGCGCCCGCAGCATGGCGGCGTTGCGGGCCCGCGGCGGGCGCACCATCGCCGAGGCCGAGGCGACGGCGGTGGTCTGGGGCATGCCCGGCGAGCTGGTGCGGGCCGGCGGTGCCAGCGTGGTCGCCCCGCTGGAGGCCATCGCGGCCGAGCTGACGGCGCTGGTCGCATGACGTCTCCCGGCACGACTCCCACCATGACCCTCGACGAGCCCGACCTAGTGCGGGTCTGCGACCTGCTCTACCGGCAGACCGGCATCCTGGTGCCGGGGAACCGGCGCGCCTTCGTCGAGCGCCGGGTGCTGGAGCGGATGCGCGCCACCGGCGCCGAGGCCCTGCCGGCCTATCTCGCCCGGCTGCGGGCCGATGCGGACGGCGAGGTGCAGCTCTTCGTCAACGCCTTCACGGTCAACGAGACCTACTTCAACCGTGAGGAGCACCAGCTGCACTGCCTCACCGGCTCGCTTCTCCCCGCCGTCACGGCCGGGCGGAGCCGGAGCGATCCGATCCGGATCTGGTCGATGCCGTGCGCGACCGGCGAGGAGCCCTATTCGCTGGCGATCTGGCTCCTCGAGCGCTGGGCGACGGTCGACGAGTGGGAGATCGAGATCGTCGGCTCGGACATTGACACGCGGGCGCTCGCCGCGGCGGAAGCCGGGCGCTACGGCGCCCGGGCGCTCGGCCGGCTGCCGCCCGCCCTGGTGTCGCGCTACTTCGCGGCCGAGGAGGGGGCGGCCGGGGGGCCGTCCTGGCGCATCCTGCCGGAGCTGCGCGGCTCGGTGCGCTTCACCCGTCGCAACCTCGTCGACGCGGCCGGCATGGCGCAGGAGGGCCGCTTCGACATCGTGTTCTGCCGCAACGTCCTGATCTACTTCGACGACGCCTCGCGCAGGATCGCCGCCGACGCCCTGTTCGCCGCCCTGCGGCCGGGCGGCTTCCTCTGCCTCGGCCACACCGAATCGATGGCCCGGATCCCGTCGCGGTTCCGCACCCGCCGCTTCCCCGAGGCGATCGTCTACCAGCGCCCGGAGGACGCGCATGCCTGACGCGCTCCCGATCGACGACCTCGTGGCGGATTTCGTCGCCGAGGCGCGCGAGCTGGTCCAGGCCGCCGCCGAAGATCTGCTGGCCCTCGACGGGGCGCCGGATCCGGCCATGCTGAACCGGGTGTTCCGGGCCTTCCACACCCTCAAGGGATCGGCCGCCCTGTTCGACTGGCCGGACATGCTTGCCGTCCTGCACGCTGCCGAGGACGGGCTCGACGCCGCCCGGGCCGGCCGGCTCCGGACCGGATCCGAACTCGTCGACGCGTCCCTTGCCGCCCTCGACGCCACGGCGCGCTGGACCGAGGCGATCGCCGCGACCGGGGCGCTCCCGACCGGCGCCGCGTCGGAATCGGCCCGGATCGTCGAGAGCTACCGGGGCCTGCTGGCACCGGCGGGCGGGACGCCCGATGCGGACCCGTCCGGCCACATGCCCGGCCAGAATCCCGTCTTCTTGCCCGACTGGGCCGCCGGCCTGCTGGCGGATCTGCGCGAGCGGCCGGACGGCGCCCTCACGGCTCTGCGCTACGTCCCGCGGGCCGATTGCTTCTTTGCCGGCGACGATCCCGTCGGCCTGGTGCGCCGGCTGCCCGGGCTGGTGGCCCTGCATCTCGCCTCCGCCGCACCCTGGCCGCCGGCGGAGACGATCGACGTCTTCGCCTGCAACCTCGTGGTGACGGTGCTGACCACCGACCCACGGGCGGAGGTCGACGCACTCTTTCGCCTGGTGCGCGATCAGGTCACCGTGGCGACCCTGGCGCCGCCGCCCGCCGGGAACGAGAGCGAGCCGGCTCCCGATCCCGAGATGTCGCCCGCCGCCGGGACGGCGCCTGGTGCCGATCCGGCACCTGGTGCCGATCCGGCACCCAGGACCCTGCGGGTCGATGCGGGCCGGATCGACGCCCTGGTGGCCCTGGCGGACGACCTCGCCACCGCCCGCACGGCCCTCGGCGCCGTGGTCGCCCAGGCCGGATCCGGGGCCGTCCTCGCCGACCTGCTGCCGGCCTTGCGGGCGAGCGACGAGCGCATCGGTCGGCTCTCGGCCGAGCTGCACCGCGAGGCGCTCGGCTTGCGACTCCAGCCCCTGGCGCGGGTCTTCCGCCGCTTTCCGCGGCCCTTGCGCGACATCGCCCGCGGGCTCGGCAAGGAGGTGACCCTGACCCTGGAGGGTGAGGCGACCGGCATCGACCGGGACGTCGCCGAGGGGCTGTTCGAGCCCCTGCTGCACCTCCTGCGCAACGCCGTCGACCACGGCATCGAGCCGCCCGGGGCGCGGGGCCCCGCCCGCCAGCCCCAGGCGGGCCGGCTCGG
>JAEWKL010000266.1 GCA_023386115.1 Pseudomonadota bacterium | reverse complement strand
GATCAGCGCCGGCGAGAGCGGCACCAGCACGGCCGCACCGACGCAGATGACGATCGCCGGCAGGGCCATGATGCCGGTACCGCGGATCACGGCCGCGAGGGCGTTGAACAGCCAGACCAACACCGCGCCGCAGAAGACCACGCCGCCATAGGTGGCGGCCGCGGCGAGGGAGGCGCCCTCCCCGCCCATCGCCCGGTAGAGCGCCGGCCCGAAGGCGAGTTCGAGCCCCGTGGTGAAAAGGCCGAGGACGAGGGCGATGGCGGCGGCGTACCACGGCAGCCGGTCGGCCTCCGCCCTTCGCCCGGCCCCCAAGGAGCGGGCGACCGCCGACAGGATGCCGCCCCCCATGGCCCCGGCGGAGATCATCTGCACCAGCATCAGCACGGGGAAGACCAGGGCCATGCCGGCGAGCGCGTCGGTGCCGAGCCCGGCCACGAAGGCGGTTTCGATCAATCCGACCAGCGCCTGGACCAGCATCACGACGACGTTGGGTGCGGCGAGGCGCAGCAGCGTCGTCCCGATCGGGGCGTGGAGCAGGCGGTGAGTGCGCGCATCCATCGGCGTGACCCCTCTTCCCATCGTGTCCGGCAGGCCGCAAGGATGCCTTTGGACCACTATTAATGGCATATGCAAGTATCGCGTCAAGGGATCCCGCCCGGCCCGCCGGCCGGCACCGGACCGCACCCGACCTCACCGAGCCAGACAGGAACCTGACGATCATGATGGAGCCGAAACGCACGATGGAACCCGCTCGCGAGGCCTTGCTCCGGCCCCTCGCGCCGCTCCATGCCGGTCGGGATTACGTCGACGTGCTGGCTACGCTGTCGCAGCAGGCCTCGATCGCGAATTATCTCGAGATCGGCGTCTCGTATGGCTCGCTGCTCCAGCGGATGACCTGTCGCCACGCCGTCGGTGTCGATCCGTCGTTCGCGCTGCGAGAGAACGTGGCCCTGCACAAGTCACGCGTGTCACTGTTCCAGCTGAAGAGCGATGACTTCTTTGCCCAGTTCGACCGGTCGCTGCTCCGGCCCGGTCATTTCGACCTGGCGATGATCGACGGCCTGCATCTCGCCGAGTTCGTGCTCAGGGATTTCTACAACACCGAGCGGCTGTGCGCGCCGAATTCGATCATCGTCATCCACGATGCGCTGCCGCTCACCGCCCTGATGGCGATGCGCGAGGCGACCCTGATTCCCGAGTTGAGCGTCGGCACGCCGTTCGCGAACTGGTGGACGGGGGATGTCTGGAAGATCGTGCCGATCCTGAAACGGTATCGGCCCGACCTGGACGTCATCATGACCGATGCCGCTCCGACCGGCCTGGTCGTCGTCAGGCGGCTCGACCCGACCTCGACGGTGCTGCAGGAGAACTACGCGCGTATCATCGAGGAGCAGATCGCGATCCCGGACGAGATCGAGGGCCTGCGGCGCCTGTACGACGAGATCGAGATCCAGCCGGTCGCGCAGGTCGCGCACGAGCTGGCGGCGACGTTCGCGCCGCAGGGCGAGGGCAGGCCGGCGTGGTGGCGACGGTGGCGCTGACCGGACGGCGCCTGAGGCGCGACGGTGAGGCGCGACGATGAGGCGAAGCGGTGCTCGCGGGGACGGGTGCGGCCGAACGACGTCGGCGGCTCACCCCAGAGCCGCCAGCCGCTCCGCCTCGGTGGCCGCGAGGTCGAAATCGTCCTCCGGCACGCGGGGCAGGAAGCGCTCGACCTGCTCGCACAGCACAATGTCGGGGAGGATCCGCTCGATGTAGCCCCAGTCGAGGTTCGACGACCAGATGAAGTGGACCTCGCGAAACGTCTCGGCGAGCGTCGCGGTCAGGCCGTTCGGGGAGAAGTTGGCGCAGGAATCGCCGAACAGCACCAGGGTGCGGGGATCGGCGTCGGCCGAGCGGTTGCGGTAGACGGCATGGGCGCCGCTATGCAGCTCGCCGAGGCGGCCCGCGGCGGTGTAGGCATCGATGAGGCGGCCGCCGCCGACCCGCTCGGCATCGCGGAAGAGCTGGTAGTTGCGCACGGTCTCGAGCGGCGGGGCGTCGAGCTTGTTGCCAATGTCGAGCACGGCGTCGAATTCGTGGAACGGCCGCGTCAGGAAGTCGGTGCGCGGGGTGGCGCCGCAGGCCCGGCAGACCAGCCGGTAGGCGAGCAGACAGCCGTGGATGTTCCAGTGCGTGTCGGTCCGGTAATGCAGGTGCTCGTCCCGCTGCGCCCGCATCGGCCCGAGCAGGTCGATCCAGGCGCGGCGCCCCGGCCAGGACCACCGCATCAGGGTGCCGAGGCGCTGGGCCGGTCCGTAGCGCGGGTCAAGGGCGAGGCCGTCGAAGCGGTCCTCGTAGATGCTGAGCTTCTCGGGCACCACCAGGTGCAGGTAGCGGGTGCCGAGGCCCTGGCAGCGGCGGATGCGCCGCAGGATCCGGCGGCGCCATTGGCGCAGGATCCGATCCATCGCGCGGATCTGCCGGTACTGGTCCACGACCTCGTTGGTGCCTCCGGTAAGGAAGAGCCAGCCGTCCTTGCCTGCGTGATACATCCGCTTTCCTACCCGCGGCCCCGCAGGGGAGATCCGCCAACCGAGGCGGTGTGCGACGTCAGCATGGAAAAATAAAGATCGCCTGGAGCCGGATCGCCGGGAGGCGGATCATTCGGAGCCGGGTCGGCGCTCGCGGATCAGCGCTCCCGGACCTTGGCGCCGTAGCGGCGGCGCCACTCGGCCAGGATGCGGGGCCGGTTGCGGGCCATCCAGTCGAGGTCGTTGCGGATCATGCGCGCCTCGGCATGAGGCGGGTAGAGCGGGCCCGGGCTGGAGACGCCCGGATAGGCCACGATGGCATAGCTGCGGGCGTAGAGCGCGTTGGCCTCGCGGCTCGCCGCCCAGTCCGCCACCCGCCGGGCCAGCGGCAGGTGCGGCCGGCCGGCCACGACCGCGAACCCCTCCGCCTCCCAGCCGGTGCCGTCGACCGGGACCACGATGTCGATCGGGGCACCCGCCGCCTTCTCGGTCGCGGCTCGCATGTCGAGGGAAAGGCCCGCGGCGGCGCGGCCCGCGGCGGCGTCCTGGCACGGGGCCGAGCCGCTCGGCAGGTAGGCGGCGACGTTCTCGTGCAAGGCATCCATGTAGGCCCAGCCCGCATCCTCCCCAAATGTCTGCAGCCAGCCCGCGACGAGGAGATAGCCGGTGCCGGACACCGCCGGGTCCGGCATGACGATCCGCCCCTTCAGGGCCGGGCCGAGGAGGTCGCGCCAGAAGCTCGGGCGCGTGATCCGCTCCCGGCCGGCTACCTCGACGTTGAAGCAGATCACCCCCAGATAGGCGTCCATGCCGGTCCAGCTGTAGGGCGGGGTCGGGTCGCGGAAGAACGGCCGCAGCGCCTCGACGCCCGCCGGCCGGTAGGGATCGAGGAGGTTGGCCGCCTCGAATTGCAGCAGGCTGGAGGCCGCGACCCCGATCAGGAGGTCGGCCTGCGGCGCGGCCCGCTCGGCGAGCAGGCGCTCGGTGACGATCCCGGTCGAGGCGCGCTGCCAGGCGATCTCCACCTCCGGCACCGCGGCCTCGATCGCCCGGCGGATCGGGTCGAGCTGCTCGGGCTCGAGAGCCGTGTAGGCGACGAGCCGGGTGCGCTCCACCCCGGCGGCGGGCGCCGCCGTAGGGTTGGCAAGGACGAGGACGGCGAGGACGACCCTCGCGCAGAGCCGGCGGGCGGTCGCGCGGCGTCCGCTTGTCCCGCTGAACGATGCCGGTCCGCGCATCGCGCCCCCTCCCCCCGTCCCGGGCTCGCTTCCTGCTTCAACGCGAGCCGCCACCCCGAGAGGAGCCCGATGGGACGCTGCGGTGCCGTGCCGCATGCCTCCTCCCGGGCTCTCCCCACGGGAAGCCGGCATGGTCTTGGCGCAATTCTGGCGGTGATTGCGAAACATGCGATAGATCGTTGATATTGCCAGTTGTTCCATGCCGGGAGGGTACCCACCCGCCCCCGACCTGCTCTAGGATGACGGCCGCACGGACCGTTTCCAGAGACGCCACGGTATGACCCACCCGACTCCGCCAGTCGCCTTGATCGCGGATGACGACGACTTCTTCCGCCTCGCCGTGGTGGCGATCCTCACCCGCAGCTTCGGTTTCGGCGAGGTCGTCGAGACCGGCTCCCTCGACGCTGCCGTCGACCAGCTCTCGACCCGCGGCGGCGCCGTGACCCTGGCGCTGTTCGACCTCGCGATGCCCGGCATGGAGGGGCCCGGGAGCCTGAGCGCCGTGCGCGAATGCTTCCCGGCCGTGAAGGTGGCGGTGGTTTCGGCCTCGACCGAGCGCAACAAGATCCTCACCGCCCTCGAGGTCGGGGTTCACGGCTACGTGCCGAAGGGAATCGGCTCGGCCGAGCTGACCCGGGCGGTGGGCATGATCCTCGACGGCCAGATCTACGTGCCGGCTTCCCTGGCGGTGCTCGACGGCGCGGGCCCGCGCCCGGCGCTCGAGGCGCGCACGCCCGGCTTCGACGGGCGGCCGGAGGGGCGCCAGGACGGACGACCGCTCCGCATCCCCGACCTGACGCCGCGCCAGCGCGACGTGCTGGCCCTCCTGGTCGAGGGGCGTTCGAACAAGGAGATCGCCCGGCGGCTCCAGCTCGGCGAGGGCACCGTCAAGGTTCATATGGCGGCGCTCCTGCGCAGCCTCGGTGTGCAGAACCGGGCCGCGGCAGCGGTGGTCGGGGCGCGGCTGCTGGCCGATTGAGTCGGGACGTGCCGCGAGGGACATCGCACGGTTCGGCAAAGAGTCGCGAGCGACGCTCGCGTGGAAATAAAATCCCAATGTTGCTGGCGCGGCTGTCCGCCGATCCGCCGCACTCCTCGCGCCAGGCCAGACGGACTTGATCCGGTCCTCTTTCATCGTCGGGCTGAGGACGGCAGGTCGATTGATCGATACTCACCTTGGGTCATTTCTCTACGACGGTTCGTATCTTGACACTGGAGCCGGCTGCTTTATCAGCTTAAGACGTGGTGGTGGAGAGGGCGCGGGGCCTCGCTCCAACGGGTGGCAGCTTGATCGCGGCGAGACGGAGCGCGGCCGCATCGTTGGCATGACCGGGTCAGCCGCAGCCTGGGATGCGACGGGAACGAGCGATGGATCGGGAAGCGATCGGGACCGAGAACATCCACGCTGCCCTGGACGCCCTGCTGAACCTGCCGCCGCTGAAGAAGTCGCCGCAACTCTCGGCCTTCCTGGCCTACGTGGTCCGTGAGAGCCTGGCCGGGCGCGGCAGCCTGCTGAAATCCTACACCATCGCGACCGACGCCCTCGGCCGCTCGACCAGCTTCGATCCGGCGACGGACGCCATCGTGCGGGTCGAGGCAAGGCGCCTGCGGCAGGTGCTGCAGCAGATCTACGCCGATCCCGCCTGTCCGCTCGACGTGCGCATCGACCTGCCTCTCGGCCGCTACGAGCCGAGTTTCCGGCAGATCGTGCCGGCGGTCGGATCGCCCGCGCCCGCCGGGCCGGAGGTCCCGGCAACGGGGGGGTTGCAGGAGAGCGAGCAACGCTACCGCGCCCTGGTGGAGGCGAGCGCGGCGGTGGAGTGGCGCTCCAGCCCCGACGGCAGCCTGACCCAGACCTTCGGCCTGAGCGCGCGGACCGGCCTCTGCGACACCGAGCTCCAGGGCTTCGGCTGGCTGGCCACCCTGCATCCGGACGACCGCAACGCCGTCCAGGCCCTGTGGCGGGCCTGCTGCCAGAGCGGGACCCCGCTGGACGCGACCTACCGGGTGCGCCACCGCAGCGGCCAGTATCGCTGGATGCTGGGCCGCGCCGTGCCGCTCGAGAACGCCGAGGGCGCGATCCGCGAATGGGTCGGCACCATGGCGGATATCGACGAGCAGGTCCGCGCCGCGGAGGCGCTGCGCACCAGCGAGGAGCGCCTGCGCCTCGCCATGGTGGCGGCCGAGATGATGACCTGGGACATCGACCTGTCGACCCGGGAGGTCACCTGTTCGGAACTCGGCGCGAGCCTGATGGGCGTGACGACCGGCCCGCTCGACGAGTTCCTGGCGATGATCCTGCCGGAGGATCTCCCGGCCGTCCTCGCCAGCCTCGAACCGGCGCTGCGCGGCGAAGGCAACTACGACGCGCAGTACCGCATCACCGACCACGAAGGCCATGTGCGCTGGCTCTCCGCCCGCGGCAGCGTGGTGACGGCGTCCGACGGCTGCAGGCGGCTGATCGGCGTCGCCTGCGACATCTCCAGCCGTTACATCAACCCGCGCCGCACCGGCGAGCGACGGCTATCGGCCTGACACGGGCGCGAGAGACGGCCGGCCTCCGACCGGCCTGCCCTCAGGCCGCGGCCTTGGCCGGGCGGGGTCCCCGGGGCTGGGCGGCGCGCTTGCGGGGCGGCTTCGGCGCGACGTCCTTCGCGGCGCTGCCCTTGGCGGCGCTGTCCCTGGCGGCCGAGACCCTCGCGGCTGGCGCCGCCTGCTCGCCCCCGTGCCACCAGCCCTGCCAGCTCCAGTTGCCCGGGCCGGTGACGGCGTAGAGCACGAAGCCGGCGGCGAGGCCGAGCTGGGCCAGGAACAGCTCCTGCTCGACCCGGGCGACGGCGCCGGAGAACTCCCAGAAGCGGTGCAGCAGCAATCCCGCCACCACCGCGTGGAGGCTCAAGCCCAGGCCGACGAGGCGTGGCACGAGCCCGAGCGCGAGCAGCAGCGGCCCGAACAGCCCGATCACCACCGAGGCGGTCGCGACGGCGTTCGGATAGGGCATCCCGGTCGCCGCGAGCGTGAGCGCGTAACCCGACGGGTTGAGCGCCCGGGCGATCGCCGCCGGCAGCAGAGCCGAGGCCAGGAGCAGCCGCCCGGCGAGCAGGATTCCGTCGTTGCGCCCAGCCATCCCGAGACACCCCCGTTGTCGATGCCGGGACGGTGGCGCGGGACCGGTTAAGGCGGCTCTACCGGACCCCGCTCCCGAACAGCCGGCCGCGCTCGGTCCACAGCACCGTGGCGAGGGCGAGGCCGCTCAAGGTCCAGTAGCCGAGGGCGAGCGGGGTGACGGTGCCGTCGAAGGACTGGCCGACGAGGAGGCCGCAGAACGCCGCGAGCAGCGTGGTGTAGAAGCCGATGAACGAGGAGGCGGTTCCGGCGATCGCCGCCAGGGGCTCCATCGCCAGGGCGTTGAAGTTCGGCATCGCGAAGCTCATCAGGAACTGGCACGCCGCCAGGGTCACGATCAGGAGCCACAGCGGGGGCTTGCCCGCGAAGGCCAGGATCAGGGCGAGCTGGAGGCAGGCGGCGAGGAAGAGCCCGAGCGTGCCCGCATGGGCGAGCCGCCGCATGCCGAGGCGGCGCACCAGGCGCGCGTTGATCAGCGTCGCGACGCCCATCGCCCCGGCGATCAGCGCGAAGGCGACCGGGAAGAGCGGCCCGAGATGGTAGAGGCCGGTGTCGAACACGGCCTGCGCCGAGCCGACATAGCCCATGATGCAGCCGGTGGTGAGGCCCAGCGCCGTGGCGTAGCCGAAGGAGACGCGCGTGCGCACGGTGACGCCGATGCCCGCCCCGATCGCCCGGGCCGAGACCGGGCGGCGGAAGGCCGGGTGCAGGGTCTCGGGCAGCCGCGTGCCGAACCAGGCCAGGGTGACGAGCGCCAGCGCCAGCATCACGCCGAAGATCAGGCGCCAGCTGCCGGCCACGAGGACGGCGCCGCCCATCGAGGGCGCGAGGATCGGCACGATGAGGAAGACCATCATGCAGAACGACATCACCCGGGCCATGTCGCGCCCCTCGTAGCGGTCGCGCACGATCGCCACCGCGAGCACGCGGCCCGCCGCACCCCCGACGCCCTGGACGGCGCGGGCGAGAAGCAGCACCTCGAAGCTCGGCGCCAGCATGGCGAGCACGCTGCCGGCGAGATAGATGCCGATGCCGGCGATCAGGGCCGGGCGACGCCCGGTTCCATCCGAGACCGGCCCGTAGAGGAGCTGCGCGGTGCCGAAGCCCAGCATGTAGACATAGACCAGCAGTTGCAGCCGGTTCGGGTCCGCCACCGCGAAGTCGCGCTGGATCGCCGGGAAGGCCGGCAGGAAGCTGTCGATGGTCACGGCGGTCAGGCCCATCATCAGGGCCATCAGGGCGACGAATTCGACGAAGCCCGGGCCGGCCCAACCGGGGCCGGCCCAGCCTGGTTCGGCCCGAATGGTCTCGACGGGACTCGTCCCGCCGCTCGCGCTGCTCGCCATGGTCATCCTGAGAGGCCGGCCCGCAGGAAGAAGGGCGGGCGGCATGGTCGCCGAGGAGTGGCGGAGGCGGCCCGCAACCGCAAGGCGTGGAAGGGCATGGCAGCGATGCGGCGGCCGGTGCCGGCGCAGGGTGCGACCGGGCGGCCCGGCGGTATTCCGCACGGGGCTCCGGACGACGATCATCGGTGCAGCGGCGCGCAGCGCATTCATCGCCGTCAAGGGCGGAGGTGCCGCGTGCGACTGGGAAGCGCTGGTCGCGGCGGCCGACGAGGCCCTCTACAGACAAGCGTCTGGGGCGGAACGGCGATGCTCCGGCGGACGACGACACCGTCGCGGTCATCCTGTCGGCTTCGGTGACCTCGAGATCCGTCTGATCCGGCGCAGCGGGGCCGAGACCGCGTCGCGTCACCCGGCGCTGTCCGGAACGCCGCGGGGGCCCGCTTCGACGGAAGCGCGCGGAATCGCAGTTTCCGTCAGCGTGCGGTGCAGCGCAGGGCCTCGCGCTGGCAGGCGAAGCCGGGCGTCGAGCAATGGATCCCGTCGGCGTCGCGCGTGCAGACGCGGCAGGAATCGGTCCATTCGCGGCAGCCGGGATCGTCGGCCGGCGACGTCACGGATGGCGGATGCGCCGGCCCCCGGGCCGGCACAAAATTCGCCACGAGGATGGTCGCCAGGGTGGCGATGGCGGCGATCCACGCGAAGGCGGCGTCGCGGGAGCGGTCGGGTCGGGTCTCGGCCATGCCGGGGGTCCTCACCTGCCGCTCCTCGCCTGTCAATCCATTGCTGCGCGGCTTGCCATCGCTGCGCGGCTTGCCATCGCTGCGCTTCTCGCTACCGCTGCACTACTCGGCCGCCCGGGCTTCCGGCGCCGTTACGCCGACGGCGGCAAGCCGGGGCGCGACGGCGGCTTCGGCCACCGGCAGCGCATCCTCCTCGGCGAGGACCACGAAGCGCCCGGCCTCGCCGTCATAGACCAGCAGGTGCCCGGTCTCGATCTCGAACAGCCAGCCGTGCAGGGTGAGCTGGCCGGAGGCCAGGGCGCTCGCGACGGCCGGATGGGTGCGCAGGTGGTTGAGCTGCGCCAGCACGTTCTCCATCGCCAGGGCGTGGAGGCGGCGCTTGTCGTCGATGTCGTCCGGGTAGGCGTCGCAGACGATCTTGCGGGCGGCCTCGCCGTGGCGCAGCCACGCCGCGACGCTCGGCATCGTCTCGGCGAGGCCGGGGGTGAGCAGGCCCTTCATGGCGCCGCAATCCGAGTGGCCGCAGACCACGATGTCACGCACGCCGAGTGCCATCACGGCGTATTCGACCGCCGCGGTGACGCCGCCCATCATCGTGGCGAAGGGTGGCACGATGTTGCCGACATTGCGGGTGACGAACAATTCGCCGGGCCCCGCCTGGGTGATCAGCTCGGGCACGACGCGGGAATCGGCGCAGGAGATCACCAGGGCCTTCGGCTTCTGGCCGTCATGGACGAGGCGCTGATAGACGGAGCGCTGGCTCGGAAAAACCTGCTCGCGGAACTGGGTAAATCCCTGAACGATGTTGTCCATCATCGGCAACCTCCTTTCGCGGGCCGCAACCACGCAGGCCCTCGACGGGCTGCGCCACGGTGCCGAGAACGTCGGAGGCTCCGGCAGGTTGCCCTGGAGCGTGCCTCTCCCTCTGCGTCATCTGGCCCGCCGGCGGTGCGGGATGAGAGGCCGGGCATCGAGCGTGGCCGGACCTCCGCCCTGCTATGGCCGATGGCGGCGGGAGATCGGCCGCTCGCGTGCCGGCAGCGATGCCCCGGCCCGCGGGGCACGGCGGGATCGCGTGACGCGCCGGACGTCCTACTGCGACGCCCCCTCCCCGATCATCGTGAAGCCTTGCGCCTCGAAGAAGCGCCGGGCGGCCCTGCTCTTCAGGTACGTGAGGAAGCGCGCGCCGCCCTCGCCCTTCGCCTCCGTCGTCACCGCGAAGGGATAGACCACCGGCGGGTGGCTGCTCGGCGGGAACACACCCACCACCTTCACCCCCGGATCGGATTTCGCGTCGCTCTCGTAGACCACGCCGAGCGGCGCCTCGCCGCGGGAGACCAGCGCGAGGGCCGCCCGCACGTTGTCGGCCTGGGCGAGCCGCGGCTGCACCTGCGCCCACAGGCCCAGCGTCTCGAAGGCCGCCTTGGCGTATTTGCCGATCGGCACGGACTTGACCTCGCCGGTCGCGAGCCGCCCGTCGGGGCCGAGCGCCCGGGCAAACCACTCCGGCGTGAACGCCGCCTCGGACAGCCTCGCATCCTTCGGCGCGACCACGACGAGGCGGTTGGCGAGCAGGTTCACCCGGGTCTCGGGCCGGATCAGCTTGCGGGCGGCGAGATAGTCCATCCACTCGAGATCGGCCGAGGCGAAGAGGTCGGCAGGCGCGCCCTGCTCGATCTGGCGCGCCAGCGCCGAGGAGGCGGCGTAGCTCGCCCGCACCGGGATCCCGCTCTCGGCCGTGAAGGCCTTGCCGGCCTCGTCGAGGGCGTTCTTCAGGCTCGCCGCCGCGAACACCGGCGCGGGCTCCGCCGCGAGGGCCGGGAGGGCCAGGGCGGCGGAGACGAGCAGGCAGGCGGCCCGGAGGGCGCGGATGCGGCGCATGGCGGTGGGTCCTTTCGTGCGTGGCGTCGACTCGCCTCATATGCCGTCCCGCATCGCGCCGAACAGCCCCGGTCCCGGGAGGCGATCTTTTCTGTCGTCACCCAACCATCGTCGGGTTCACCCGGCGTGCCGCCGCGTGCGACACTCCCCCCAAACGAACGAGACGGTCCGGGGGGAACCGACATCATGCTGCTCTACGAGCACCCGCTCTCGTCCTATGCGCAGAAGATCAAGATCGCCCTGCGCGAGAAGGGCGTGGCTGTCACGGCCGAGCTGCCGGAGACCTTCGGCACCGGCCGGAGCGACGGTCCGTTCGCGAAGGCCAATCCCCGCGCCGAGGTACCGGTGCTGGTCGATGGCGAGGTCAGCATCTTCGAATCGACCGTGATCCTCGAAGACATCGAGGAACGCTGGCCCGAGCCGCCGCTGCTCCCGCGCGATCCTGCCGCCCGCATGACCGAGGAGGTCTGCGACTCACAGTCCGAGGCGGTGGACTGGGGCTTCGGCGAGATCCCGTGGTTCCGCCGCGCCGCCGGGGCGCTGGCCGACCACCTGCGCGCCGAGGCCGCGGCGCAGACATGGGTGCTCCAGGACTGGCTGACCGGTCGCCTCGGCGAGGCTGCGTGGTTCGGAGGCGAGCGTTTCGGCTGGGCCGACGCGGCGGCGGCCCCGATGGTCAACCGCTCGGTGCATGACGGGCTCGGGCCGGCGGAGGGCAGCCCGCTCGCGCGCTGGCACGCCCGCTTGCGCGAGCGCCCGTCGGTCGTCGAGACGTTTCGGGAGTTCGACGCGGCGGCAGCCCGGATGGCAGAGGCCGCCGATCTCTACACCACCGGCGGGCGCCGGCGGGAATCCCGCGATCACCGCCTCGAATGGATGGTGAAGTCCGGCGGCGTCGAGGTGGTGCTGGCGGGCCCGCGCGACCGCACCATCCGCTTTCCCTGGCCGGAGGCCGACCGTCGGCCCGCGGGCGAGGCGCCCTGACGCCGGCTCGCCAACTCAAGACAACACGCTTCGCTCCGCCTTCGGGAGACCCCATGCACCCCCTGCGCATCCTCGACCGCCTCGAGGAGATCCTGATCGCCAGCCTGATGGCGGGCGCGACGCTTCTGATCTTCGTGGCCGTCGTGCACCGCTACGCGTCCGGAATCGACGCGCTCTATCCGATCACCGCCGCGATCCACCTCTCCTGGGCCCAGGAGCTGTGCATCTACATGTTCGTCTGGATGGCGAAGTTCGGCGCGGCCTACGGCGTGCGCACCGGCATCCATGTCGGCGTCGACGTGGCGGTGAACCAGCTGCCCCCGGCTTGGCGCAACCGCATCGTGCTGTTCGGCCTCCTCTGCGGCGCCCTGTTCACCGCGATCGTCGGCACGATGGGCGCGCGCTTCGTCTACGGCCTCGTCGATACCGACCAGACCACGCCGGACCTCGAACTGCCGAGCTGGATCGTCTACCTGGCGATTCCCCTGGGCTCCACCCTGATGTGCTTCCGCTTCCTTCAGGTGGCGTGGAGCTTCTGGCGTACCGGAGAGCTGCCCCACCACGATCCGGGCCATGTCGAGGGCGTGGTCGAGAGCCCGCACGCCGCACAGGACCTCGCTGCCGAGGAAGCCCGCACCGGAGGCCCTGCCCGATGAACGCCGCCATCATCTTCGGTCTGCTCATCGCCCTGATGCTCACCGGCATGCCGATCTCGATCGCGCTCGGCCTCTCGGTGCTCACCTTCCTGTTCACCATGACCACCGTCCCGATCGAGGCGGTGGCGCTCAAGCTGTTCACCGGGATCGAAAATTTCGAGATCATGGCGATCCCGTTCTTCATCCTGTCGGGCAACTTCCTCACCCATGGCGGCGTCGCCCGGCGGATGATCAACTTCGCCACCGCGATGATCGGCCACTGGCACGGGGGCTTGGGGCTGGCCGGGGTCATGGCCTGCGCGCTCTTCGCCGCCATCTCGGGCTCGAGCCCCGCCACCGTGGTGGCGATCGGCTCGATCATCCTGCCCGCCATGGTGGCGCAAGGGTTTCCCAAGCGCTTCGGCGCCGGGGTGATCACCACCTCGGGGGCGCTCGGCATCCTGATCCCGCCCTCGATCGTCATGGTGATGTACTCGGTGGCGACGAGCGGCGCGGTGGTGTTCGGGCCCGACGGCCAGCGCGTCTCCTCGGCCTCGATCTCGACGCTCTTCGTCGCCGGCGTGATCCCGGGCCTGATGCTGGCGGCGCTCTTGGGCCTCACCACCTGGTACCGGGCGCGCAAGTTCGGCTATCCGCGCATGCCGAAGGCCACCTGGCGCGAGCGCTGGGTCGCGTTCCGCAAGTCGGTCTGGGGCCTGCTGCTGATCGTGCTGGTGCTGGGCGGCATCTATAGCGGCGCCTTCACGCCGACCGAGGCCGCGGCGGTCAGCGCGGTCTACGCCTTCGTGATCGCGCTGTTCGTCTATCGCGACCTCACCTGGCGCGACGTGCCGCGGGTGCTGCTCGATTCGGCGAACATGAGCGCGATGCTGCTCTACATCATCACCAATGCGGTGCTGTTCTCGTTCCTGATGACGAGCGAGCAGATCCCGCAGGCGATGGCGAGCTGGATCACCGGGGCCGGTCTCAACTGGGTGGTGTTCCTGCTGATCGTCAACCTGCTGCTGCTCGTCGCCGGCAACGTGATGGAGCCGTCCTCGATCGTCCTCATCATGGCGCCGATCCTCTTTCCGATCGCCGCCAAGCTCGGCATCGACCCGGTGCATTTCGGCATCCTGATCGTGGTCAACATGGAGGTCGGCATGTGCCACCCGCCGGTCGGCCTCAACCTCTACGTCGCGTCGGGCATCACCCGGATGGGCATCACGGAGCTGACCGTCGCGGTCTGGCCGTGGCTCCTGACCATGCTGATCTTCCTGGTGATCGTGACCTACGTCCCGGCGATCTCGCTGTGGCTGCCGCGGTTCCTCGGCATGATGTGAGATCCTGCCGGAGTTGCTGTAAACTCCGGGGAGCGTTCCCGCTTCCCGGAGCTCCACCATGGAACTCGTGATCCCGGTCATCCTCGGCTCGGTGCGCCAGGGGCGCAGCGGCCTGCGCGCCGCCCGCTACGTCGCGGGCGCCCTCGCGTCCCGCGGCCACGAGGCGCCCTTGGTCGATCCGGCCGAGCTGGCCCTGCCGCTGCTCACGCGGATGTACAAGGAACATCCGAAGGGCGAGGCGCCGGAGCCGCTGGAGCGGCTGGCTGCCCTCTATCGCCGGTCGGACGCCTTCGTGGTGGTCTCGGCGGAGTACAACCACAGCATCCCGCCGGCCCTGTCGAACACCCTGGACCATTTCCTGGAGGAGTATTTCTGGCGGCCCTCCGCCATCGTCTGCTACTCCGCCGGCCGCTACGGCGGCGTGCGGGCGGCGATGCAGCTGCGCGCCATGCTGGGCGAGCTCGGCACCCCGAGCATCCCCTCCCTCCTGCCGATCCCGGAGATCCAGAAGGCGCTCGACGAGGAGGGCCGCCCGCTCCAGCCCTGGCTGGAACGCCCGACCGGGCGCTTCCTCGACGAATTGACGTGGTACGCCGAGGCGCTGCGGGACAAGCGGCGGGGCGGGGTTCCGTACTGAGCGGCGCCGTCCGCTTCGGCGCGAACCGAAGCGTCCGCGGCGCGCGCCAGCCTACCCTCCGGCACCGGCCATCGATCGGCGCCAGAGGGGATCGACCATGAGCGCAGACACCGCCATCCGCCACATCCACGAGCAGTGGCACGAGGCCGTCACGCGTCGCGACATCGACGGGTTGATGGCGCTCTACGCCGAGGACGCCGTGTTCGAGAGCCCGCTGGTCTGGGTCTCCCGGCCGGAGGGCGGCACCGGGATCCTCGCGGGCAAGGCCGCGATCCGGGACTTCTTCGAGGACGGGTTCCGGTCGCCGCAGAACGGCCTCGGCCGCTGGTACCGCACGGGCGTCGTCCTCTCCGAGGGGCCGCAGCTGGCGTGGGAATACCCGCGGGAGACGCCCGACGGCGACCAGATCGACCTGATGGAGATGATCGACCTCGCCGATGGGCTCATCGCCCATCATCGTGTCTACTGGGGCTGGATCGGGGTCAGGACGCTGTCGCGCCTGCTCCCGCGATAACCCGTCTTCAGACCACGCCGGCCCGCAGGATGTCGTGGATGTGCAGGATGCCGACCGGGCGTCCGCGCTCCACCGCGAACAGGGCGGTGATCTGGCTGCGGTTCATCAGCTCCAGGGCGGCGCTGGCGAAGGTGCCGGGCGTCGTGGTGATCGGCGCGGGCGTCATGACCTCCTCGACCCGGCGGGCGAGGAGATCGTTGTGGCCGGCGCCCCGGCTCATGTGGCGGCGCACGTCGCCGTCGGTGATCATGCCGACGAGGCGGCCGCCTTCGTCGACGATGCCGGCGCAGCCGAAGCGCTTGCCCATCACGGCGATCAGCGCCTCCGAGACCTTCAAGCCCTGGGGCACCAGCGGCATCTCCTCCCCGGCGTGCATCAGCTGGGCCACGGTCTTGAGCCGGGCCGCGAGCTTGCCGCCGGGGTGGAAGACCTTGAAGTCGCTGGCCGAGAAGCCGCGACGCTCCAGAAGCGCGACCGCGAGCGCGTCGCCGAGCGCGAGCTGGATCACGCTCGACGAGGTCGGCGCGAGGTTGTGCGGGCAGGCCTCCTTCACCAGCGGCAGCGGCAGCAGGATGTCGGCGGCCTGGCCGAGCGTGCTGCCCGGGTTCGCGGTCATGCCGATCAGCGTGACGGCGAAACGCTTGGAAAAGCTGATGAGGTCGCCGAGTTCGGTCGTCTCGCCGGACCACGACAGGGCGATGACGATGTCCTGCGACGTGATCATCCCGAGGTCGCCGTGGCTCGCCTCGCTCGGATGGATGAACGAGGCCGGCGTGCCGGTGGAGGCCAGCGTCGAGGCGATCTTGCGCCCGATATGGCCGCTCTTGCCGATGCCCGACACGATCACCCGGCCCGGGATGTCGTGGATCGCCGCAACGGCGGCGCCGAAGCCGGCCTTCAGCTCGTGGTCGAGGGCGCGGGCGAGGGTCACGAGCGCCTCGGCCTCGGTGCGGACGCTGCGGATGGCGGAGAAATGCGCCGCCTCGACCACCTCGCCCGCAGCAGCGCCGCGCGCCGGCTCGTAGCTCTCGGCCCGGTTCGAACTCTCCATCGTGCTCCTCGACCCCGACGCGTTCCTGATCAGAGCCGGGAAGCCTGCCGACTCATTTGCGGCCAGAATGCGTGCGGTCCGCCGCGGCGCCGGCGATTTTCCGAAAAACCCCGGGCCGCCTGTGGCGCACGGGCCTCAGCGTCTCTGACGACACGCCCGATCACCGGCGCCGCTCGCGACGGCGGCGCGGGACAGTCGTGAGATCCGCTCAGGCCCCGCGCCGCGCGCCGCCGAGATAGCCCTCGACCAGGCCGGTCAGTTCGGCGGCGGTCTCGGCGACGGTGTGGTCGGCGGTGTCGATCACCGCGCGGGCCCGGGCATAGAGCGGCTCGCGGCTCATCAGCACCGCCCGGATCTCCCGCAGGGCGTTGTCGCTGTCGGGCATCCGGGCCTGGGCGAGGCCCTTGGCGGCCTGCTCGCGCACCCGGTGGATGTGCTCCTCCGGCCGCGCCTTGAGCCAGACGGTGAAGAACGACGAGAGCAGGAGGTCGAAGGTCACCGGCTCGGCGACGATGCCGCCGCCGGTCGCCAGCACCATCGGGCCCGGCCGCTCGGCGAGCCGGCGGAGCGCCCCCTGCTCCAGGCGGCGATAGGTCTCCTGGCCGTAGATCGCGAAGATCTCCGCCACCGACAGGCCGTTCTCGCGCTCGATCTCGCGGTTGAGCTCGACGAAGGTCCAGCCCATCCGCTCGGCGAGGATCCGCCCGAGGGTCGACTTGCCGGCGCCGCGCAGGCCGATGAGCGCGACGCGCTGCGTCGGCCCCTCGCCGGGTGCCGCCGCGCCCGAAAGGACGCGCTTGGCCTCGGCGATCTGGTCGGACCCCGCCTTCTCCAGGAGGTCGCGCACCACCGGCCAGTCCGGCGGGCTCTCGACCGCGGCGATCAGGTCCTCGAGCCGCACGCCCATGGCGAGGGCCACGCGGCGCAGGAGGATGATCGAGACGTTGCCCTGCCCGCCCTCGAGCTGGGCGATGTAGCGCTCCGACAGGCCGGAGGTCTGCGACAGAACCTTGCGCGACATCGCCCGCACCGCCCGCATGGTGCGGACGCGCTGGCCGAGGACCGTCAGAAACTCCGATTCCGGGTCGTCCGCCTCGGTGGCGCCGGCCATGGGCTCATCCACGCCCGGGCGCGGTCCGTTCTTGCTGGGCATCGGCCGACCTCAACCGAACCGGCGGGCGAAGCGGCGGCTTCGCCCAGGCGGCGGGAGGGCGGGGCCGGGAGGGAGGCTGGAGCAGGTCATGGGATCGTCTGCGCCGCGGCGAACTCCGAGGGGAGGATCGTCCGGACGGTTCCAGGGGACGGGCGAGGACGGCCCATGCTTAGACCATGCCGCCCGACCTTGCCATGGTGCAGTGCGGGATCGGGGCGGCGATCGCGGGGATTTTGGTCCTGTTCCGGATCTTTTCCACGGCGGAACGGGCCGGTCATGCGTCGCCCCGCCGCGGACGCGTCCGCTCAGCCGACGCGCTCGACCGCCAGCGCCACGCCCTGGCCGACGCCGACGCACATCGTGGCGAGGCCGTAGCGGGA
>JAEWKL010000265.1 GCA_023386115.1 Pseudomonadota bacterium | reverse complement strand
CGCCGGGCGAATGGGCCGGACCGTGATCGATCTCGACCGGGAGCCGGCGGCCGCCGACGCGCTGCTCGCGCCGCTCCACCCGGACCAGATCGCCTTCATCATCTACACCTCGGGCTCGACCGGGCGGCCCAAGGGCGTCGCGGTCCCGCACGGCGCGCTCGCCAACTACGTCCAGGCCGTCCTCTCGCGCCTCGTGCCTCGGGGTCCGTTGCCGGAGGAGGCGTCGCTGGCGGAATGGTCGATGGCGATGGCCTCCACCGTGGCGGCCGATCTCGGCCATACGGTGCTGTTCGGGGCGCTGGCGAGCGGCGCGCGCCTGCACCTCGTCCCCCGCGACGACGCCTTCGACGCCGAGCGCTTCGCCGCGCAGATGCGCGGGGCGCAGATCGACGTCCTCAAGATCGTGCCGAGCCACCTGAGCGGGCTCCTTCAGGCGGAGCCCTCGGGCGCCGTGCTGCCCCGGCGCGTCCTGGTGCTCGGCGGCGAGGCCCTCGATCCCGCCCTGGTCGCCGAGATCCGGCGGCTGCGGCCCGACCTGCGGATCGTCAACCATTACGGACCGACCGAGACCACCGTCGGCGCCCTGACCCAGGAGGTCGAGCAGGCGGACGCGGCGCCGCCGATCGGCCGGCCGCTCGCGAACCTGTCCGCCCACATCCTCGACGGCGCCCTGTCCCCGGTCCCCGCGGGGGCGGTGGGCGAGCTGTTCATCGGCGGGGCCGGTCTCGCCCGCGGCTATCGCGGCGCGCCGGCACAGACCGCCGAACGCTTCGTGCCCGATCCGTTCGGACCGCCCGGCGCCCGGCTCTACCGGACCGGCGACCGGGTGCGCACCGACCGGCACGGGCGGGTGCGCTTCCTCGGCCGCACCGACGACCAGATCAAGCTGCGCGGCTACCGGATCGAGCCCGGCGAGATCGCCCGCACGCTCCTGGCGCGGGACGACGTACGAGAGGCCGTGGTCCTGACCCAGCCCGTTCCCCCGGACGACGCACGGCGCCAGCTCGTCGCCTACGTGACCGCCCCGCCGGAGCGGCGGCCGGACGCGAGCACCCTGAAGGCGGACCTCGCCGGGATCCTGCCCGAGGTCATGGTGCCGAGCCATATCGTCGTGGTCGAGCGGCTTCCCCTGACCCCGAACGGCAAGATCGACCGGGCCGCCCTGCCGATCCCGGCGGCCGCCGCACCGGAGCGGGGCGAGGCGCCGGAGGGCCCGGTCGAGCAGGCGATGGCGGATGTCTGGGCCCAGGTCCTGCGCCGCGACCGGGTCGGCGTCACCGACAATTTCTTCGCGCTCGGCGGCGACTCGATCCTGAGCCTCCAGGTGATCGCGCGCCTGCGCAAGCGCGGCATCAGGTTGACGCCGAAGCAGATCTTCGACCGCCAGACGATCCGCAGCCTCGCTGCGGTCGCCGGGACGACGCCGGCCAAGGCGGAACCGGCCAAGACGACACCGGCCAAGGTGGCACCGGCCGCCGCAGCTCTTCCGGCGGAGGCTTCCGCCGGAGCGATCCCGCTGCTGCCGATCCAGGACCGGTTCTTCGCCGAGGTGACGGCGGAGCGTCACCACTGGAACCAGGCCCTGCTGCTGATCCCCCGGGACCGCCTCGATCCCGGGATCCTGGCCCGCGCGCTCCGGGCCGTCGTCGCCCGTCACGACGCGCTGCGGCTGCGCTTCGTCGAAGGACCGTCCGGCTGGAGCGCCGTGCGCGGCACGGACGAGGCCGGGCCCGACCTCCTGAGCGAGGCCGCAGCCGCCGACGCGGAAGCGCTCACCGCCCTCTGCGCCGAGGTCCAGAGGGGGCTCGATCCCGCCGCCGGCCGGCTGATCCGGGCGCTCCTGGTCGCGTATCCGGATGGGGGCCAGCGCCTGCTGATCGCGATCCACCACCTCGCCGTCGACGGCGTGTCCTGGCGCATCCTCCTGGAGGATCTCGCCACCGCCTGCGCGCAGGGAGGCGAGGCGATCGCCCTCGGGCCCCCGACCGACGGCGTCGGCGCCTGGGCGGCGCGGCTGCACGCGCTGACGGCGGGCGGCCATTTCGACGCGGAGCTTCCGTTCTGGCTCGGCCAGGGGAGCGGAGAGGCCATCCCGCTCGGCCGCGCCCCGGAGGGCCCCGAGCGCCTGGAGGAGGCCGACACCCTCCGCACCCGCCTGCCCGCCGACCTGACCGCCCGTCTCCTCGCCGAGGCTCCGGCCGCCTACCGCACGCAGGTCAACGACCTGCTGCTCGCCGCGCTTCTGCGCGCCCTGGGCCGCTGGTCGGGCCGCGATTCGGCCCTGATCGAGCTCGAGGGCCACGGCCGGGAAGATCTCGTTCCGGAATTCGACCTCTCGCGCACGGTGGGCTGGTTCACCACCGCCTTCCCGCTACGCCTCGACGGCGCCGGCCGCGACACGCGCGACCTGATCCGCTCGGTCAAGGAGCGCCTGCGCGCCCTGCCGCACCGCGGCCTGGGCTACGGCCTGCTCGCCCGCTTCGGCACCGCGGCGCAGCGGAGCGCCCTCGCCCGTTGCTCCGCGCCGGACATCGTCTTCAACTATCTCGGGCAGGTCGAGGACAGCCTCGGGGCCGGGGCGCCCTTCGCCCGGGCGCCCGAGGATCCCGGGCCCTCGCGCTCGCCCAAGGCGCCGCTGACGCGCCCGCTCGCCGTCGACGGCGAGGTGCGGGAC
>JAEWKL010000241.1 GCA_023386115.1 Pseudomonadota bacterium | reverse complement strand
CCGCCCCACCCAGGCCGCATCGGCCTCCTCGACCCTGCGCCCCGACGGCCTGTCGGCCCGCCACGAGACCGCCGGGCGCGGCTGGGCGCATTTCGCCTGCACCTTCGCCGACACCTCGCCGCAGGGCCACGCCGACTGCACCTCCTACATCTACGCGGCGGGGGCGACGCGCTGGATCGTCGAGGCCGGCGGCTCGGAGCAGGTCGAGACCGGGGCGGCGCGCCACTACCTGCTCTCGGCCCGCGCCCACAACGTCGCGGTGATCGAGGGATACGAGCCGGTGGCCGGGAGCGCCCTCCACCGCGGCAGCCTCGCCCTGCCCGGTGCCACCGCCCACGCGATCGAGACCACCGTGCACGGGCCGGGCTGCCGCCACCTGCGGGTCTTCGTGCTGCCGCACGATCTGTCGGGCCTCGCGGTGATCGACCGCTTCACCCCGGCGGCGGGTGGGGCTTTGACCTTCTGGGGCCTCGCCCATCTCGCGCCCGAGACACTGGTCGCGGTCGAGGGGCCCCGCCGGGTGCAGGCCCGCCAGGGCGGCCGGCGCCTCGGCCTGGTGCCCTTTGCGATCGCCGGCCGGGTCGCGGGCCTGGAGACGGTGATCGGCCGCAGCGACCGGCCCGGCACGATGCAGGGCTTCGTCGTCGGCCGGCCCGGCATCCTCGAACCAGCCTGCACCCTGCGCTACGCGGTCTCGGGGCGCGGCACGGTCTGCGGCGGCCTCCTGATGGCGGTCGACGGCCCGGCGGAGGATTCACTGGCCCGGGTGCTGGCGCGGGAGGAGCTCGGGCGGTTCGTGATGGGGGGTTAGAGGCAAAACCCGGCCAGCTTGAGGGCGCATGCTCAAGAAGTCCGGCATGGAGGCGGAGGCGGAGGCCGTCTTGCGCTGCGTCGGGGCCCCCGCCGAGCCCACCGAGGGCGGATTGCGCTGCGGCGCAGGGCGGCCCGGGGGCGGTGGCCGGGACCGATGCCGACCGCAGCTGGCGCCAGACGCGCCGGCACCAGGTGCCGTGGATGGTGCCGCCGGCGGGGCCATCCGGACAGGTCGGCGACGGGCGTCCACGGCGGCTGCGCAACGTCACAAATCTAACACGACAACTTCTCCAGCATGTTCCCTCGTCGACGATCGCTGCGACGGTTAACCTGATCTTGAATGAATGTACGGCATTTCGTGCAGACTCGTCGAAGGACCTCGCGGACAAGCTCATGGTCAAGGGACTCGGCCGGATCGGCCTGGCCGTCGCGCTCGCCCTGGCATCCTCGGGGTCGGGGCGGGCCGGGGATACAGAGCTCACCAGGCAGATCACCTGGTCGGTCTACGACGCCGCACCCTTCATGATGACCGAAGGCCCGGACCGCGACATGGGCATCTTCGACCAGGTCCGCCGACTGCTCAGCACTCGGCTGACCGACTACGCCCATACCACCCTGACGGTCCCGTTTCCCCGGATCCTGACCTCGGTCCGGAACGGCGAGCCATGGTGCTTCGTCGGCGGCGTGAAGACGCCCGAGCGCGAAGCCTTCGCGGTGTTCTCGCGGCCGGTGGCGATGTTCCATCCCCCGCGCGTCATCGTGCACGCCTCGAAGCGGGCACGCTTCGACGGACTAGCGCCCCTGTCCCTGCGCACCCTGCTCACGGAGCACCGCGACCTGCGCACCAGCATGCTGCGCAACCGCGCCATGGCGCCCGCGGTCGACGCGCTGTTCCGGCAGTACCCGCCGGGCCAGACCCATTCCGAGTTCGCCGAGGCACTCCGCATGCTGCTGAACGACCGCCTCGACTATCTCATCGAATATTCCAGCATCGCGCAGTACTACAACGCCCGCCAGTTCGGCGATCCGAATGCCTTCGTGAGCCTGCCCTTCGCGGAGAGCCGGGAGCCGGTCTTCGCCCGGGTGATGTGCGCGGGCACGCCGTGGGGGCGGGAGGTGGTGGCGCGCATCGACACCGTGCTGGCCGCCGAGCGGCCGGGCTCGGCCTATCGCCGCATCGTCGAGGCCTGGGCGGCACCGGAGGACCTGCCGCGCATTTGTGCCGTCTACGACACCTTCCTGACGAGCGATTGATCGGGCGAGCCGCCGAACGCGGTCTCACGCGGCCAGGGCCACCTCGCGTGTTCGAAGATCCTGCATCGCGAACGGTTCGACCCAGACGCGGCGCCCGGTCAGGTCGTGCACGCTCACCCGCCATTCCGTCCAGTCGCCCGCGCCGAGGCTCTGCATCGCCGCCTCCGCGACCACACGGGCATGGCGGGCGAGGGCGGCGGGGGTGCGGACGAGGGTGCCCTCGGCATCGAGGATGCACTCGGATCCGTTGGTGCAATGGAAGCGGTAGCGCGTCATGCCGGTCCTCTCTCTCCATCTCCGTTCCTCGCCCCGCACGCCGCGGCGGCGACGCTCGCCAGGGTTAATGTTCACTATATGTTCTTAACTCGCAACCCGGCCAGGGTGGGGGCGCGATGCCGCAGCCGGCGCTCCTGCGCCGCGAGCCCCGTCGCGAGCCTCCGGCCGGGGTTGAAGCGGGACTCGCCCCCGGCCCGAAACCCTGCCAGTTTCGGCGGCGACGGCTCGCGAAACCCCGGCGGGAGACTCCATGTCCGGCCTCTTCGACCCCATCCTGAACTGGCGGCTGCTGCCCGGCTCGCACACCTTCCCGGGCCCGGACGGTGGCACCTGCATCAACGAGGCGGCTCTGGTGGCGGCGGGCCTGCCCTATCGGGCGATCCGCTCCTCGGCGGATTGCCCGCCCTGCTTCTCCGTCCCGCTCGCCACCTACGCGCTCGGCCTCAACGACGCCATGCCGGATGCCGAGCGCCCGCGCCTGATGATCTTCGTGCTGCGGCTCGCGGGCTCCGCCGATGCGGAGGCGGTGGAGGCGGAGCGCACGGCCCATCTCGTGCGCGAGGGCGTGCGCCGCCTGCTGCCGCCGGTGCTGGAACGGGCCGGGCTGGCCCGGCA
>JAEWKL010000172.1 GCA_023386115.1 Pseudomonadota bacterium | reverse complement strand
GCCGGGGGGCGGGGGGCGGGTACGGCGCGGGGCCCCCCTCCCCCCGCCGGGGGGGAGTGGAGGACCCTGTACGACCCGGCATGCCTCGACGGGATTCCAGGGGGGCAAGGCCCCCATCTCCCAACCCTCACGCAAGGACCCTCCGTGGACAGCAGCATCATCCAGGGCATCTCGACCTTCCGCGGCAGCGTCTTTCCCGGGCAGCAGCGGATGTACGAGCGCCTCGTGCGCGACGGGCAGCGGCCGAAGGCCCTGATCATCGCCTGCGCCGATTCCCGGGTCGCGCCCGAGCACATCACCCAGGCCGGCCCCGGCGAGCTGTTCGTCTGCCGCAACGCCGGCAACATCGTGCCGCCCTTCTCGCAGATGAACGGCGGCGTCTCCTCGGCGATCGAGTATGCGGTGGTGGCGCTCGGCGTGCGCGATATCGTGGTCTGCGGCCACTCGGATTGCGGCGCCATGAAGGGGCTGATGCAGCCCGGCGCGCTCGCCGCGATGCCGAACGTCGCCGCCTGGCTGCGCCACAGCCACGCCGCCGACCGCATCGTCTGCGAGGCCTATCCGGACGACATCGACCCGAAGGACCGCCTGCGGGCGCTCGCCCTGGAGAACGTGGTGGTGCAACTCGCCCACCTGCGCACCCATCCGAGCGTGGCGGCGGCTTTGGCCAAGGGCGGCCTCTCCCTGCACGGCTGGTTCTTCGAGATCGAGACCGGTGCGCTCCTCGCCTATGACGGCCGGCGGTTCGTGACCCTGACCGACGACGGCGCCCTGCCGGTGGCGGAAGTCTCCACCCCGCGGCGCGCGGCCGCCGATCGTCCGGGACCGGTACGGGTGGCGGCCGAGTAAGGCGCTGAGGCGGGCCTGCTCCTCGACACCCGTCTCGGAGGGGCGGGCCCGCGCCGGCCGGAAGGATGTCTACGCCGCTGCGCTCTCGAAGGCCGCACCCGCCAGGCGACGGGCATAGTCGCGCAGATCCACCGGCCAGTCCTCGCTCAAGGCCCGGAAGCGGTCGGCATCACCCGCATAGAGGGCGCGGGACGCGTCTTCGTAGCCGGGCGCGTCGCCGAGCATCGCCGCCATGAAGCGGTCCGCCGCTTCTTGAGCCAGGCGTCGCCGCTCCCCGCCCGCGCCGGCGTTACGGGCCGCTTCGACGAGCTTGCGCAGGGCGACCGAGGCGCCGCCGGGCTGGGCGGCGAGCCAGTCCCAGTGCCGCGGCAGCAAGGTGACCTCGCGGGCCACGACCCCGAGCTTCGGGCGCCCCGCCGGGCGGGCCGGCGGCTCCAGCCGCGCCGCGACCTCTGCGTCGCTGCCGCGCAGATCGACATCGATCTGCCGGCCCGAGCGGTCGTCGAAGACCAGCGGGCTGGCGCCCTGCTCGACCGCGCGCTTGACCGCCAGGGCCACGGTGGCGGCCGGGCCGGCGGCCAGCCATCGTCCGTCCTCGAAAGCGGTGCAGGTGACGGGCTCATCCATGGCAAAACTCCGGGTGCGATGCGTGATCACTCTTTTACCCGGATAAAAACCCCTGTCAATAATATCCGGGTAAAATTATGGATGAAGCGCCCATCCCCGCGCGCCGCGCGGGCGAGCCCCCGCCGATTCGCGCTTCCGGTATGCTGTCCAGGCGCTAGATACGGCGCCATGCGCACCGCCCGGATCGTCCCTCTCGTCGTCGCGACGGCCCTGTTCATGGAGAACACGGACTCGACCGTGCTCGCGACGTCGCTGCCGGCGATCGCCGCGGATATGGGCGAGGACCCGATCGCCCTGAAGCTGGCCCTGACCTCCTACCTGGTCAGCCTGGCGATCTTCATTCCGATTAGCGGCTGGGCCGCCGACCGCTACGGTGCCCGCACGGTCTTCCGCTGGGCGCTCGCCGTGTTCATGGCCGGCTCGCTCGCCTGCGCGGCGGCGGATTCCCTCGGCTGGTTCGTCGCCGCCCGCTTCCTGCAAGGCATGGGCGGGGCGATGATGGTGCCGGTCGGGCGGCTCGTGCTGCTGCGCAGCGTGCCGAAGGGCGAGCTGGTCCAGGCGCTCGCGACACTGACCATCCCGGCCCTCGTCGGCCCGGTGATCGGCCCGCCGCTCGGCGGCCTCATCACCACGGCCCTGCACTGGCGCTGGATCTTCTTCATCAACCTGCCGATCGGGCTCGCCGGCATCCTGCTCGCCACCCGATACTTCCAGGACATCAAGGAGGAGGCGCGCCCGCCCCTCGATCTCGTCGGCTTCGTCCTCTCAGGGACGGGGCTCGCGAGCCTGATGCTCGGCCTCGCGTCGAGCGGGCGCCACCTCCTGCCCGAGGCGGTGTCCTGGGCCTGCACCGGCGCGGGCCTCGTGCTGTGCGGGCTCTACCTCGCCCATAGCCGCCGGGTCGCGCATCCGGTGATTCGTCTCGATCTCCTGGCTTACCCGACGTTCCGGGCGGCGGTCCTCGGCGGCAGCCTGTTTCGCATCGGCACCGGGGCGATTCCCTTCCTGCTGCCGCTGATGCTGCAGCTCGGCTTCGGACTCGACCCGCTGCATTCCGGCCTCATCACCTTCGCGGCCGCCGCCGGCGCCCTGTTCATGAAGACGATCGCCGCCCGCATCCTGCGCGCCTTCGGCTTCCGGGCGGTGCTGACCCTCAACGCGGTGGTGGCCGCCGGCCTGCTGGCGATCAACGGCCTGTTCACGGCGGGCACGCCGCACGCCCTCATCATCGCGGTGCTCCTGATCGGCGGCTGCTTCCGGTCGCTGCAATTCACCGCCGTCAACGCCATCGCCTATGCCGACGTCGATCCGCGCGACATGAGCGCGGCGACGAGCCTCGCCAGCGTCGCCCAGCAGCTCTCCTTGAGCATCGGGGTCGCCTTCGGCGCCTTCGCGCTCCAGTCGGCCGCCGAGTGGCACGGCCGCACCGAGATCCGGGCGGAGGATTTCTGGCCCGCCTTCCTGGCGGTCGCGATCGTCTCCGGGCTCTCGACCCTGTCGTTCCGCCGGCTCGCGCCGGAGGCCGGCGCCGAAGTTTCGGGCCATCGCATCGTGCAGGCGAAGCCCGCTGCCGACGCCATGTGAGCCCTGTCTGCGAGCCTCGTCTGTGGGGGCGGTGAGCCTGCCTGAAGGAATCCTGCGCTCACGCTTCAGCGAACATTCAGCGTGACCGTGCGAGTCTCGCGACATCGAGCACGGACGGACCGCGATCAAGGGTCCGGGTGCTCGCGAAAGCTCGTTCCACCCTTACGTCATGGGGATCTGCCATGAAGCGCATCGCATCCATCTGCGTCGCCGCGGCGACCTTGGCGAGCGTGACCCTGGCCGGCGCCGCTCCGGCCGAGGCGCGCTGGCGGGCCGGGCCGGCCTTCGCCCTCGGGG